>DASVNL010000714.1:0-6087 GCA_036383875.1 Thermoanaerobaculia bacterium | reverse complement strand
GTACGCGATCGCGGGGACGTACCCCGTGACGCTGGCCGTGACGAACAGCGGCGGGAGCAGCACGAAGAGCAAGTTCGTCACGCTGAGCGATCCACCGCCGCTCGTTGCGTCGTTCACCTCGCAGGGCGACGGGTTGAAAGTGGTGTTCACCGACACGTCGGCCGGCAATCCGTCGTTGTGGACCTGGGACTTCGGCGACAACAAGTCGAGCACGGAGCGGAATCCGCAGCACACGTACGCGAGTCCGGGGACCTATCTCGTGACGCTGCGCATCGGCGGCGGTGGGCGGTCCGCATCGACGAGCGTATTCGTCGATGTCGGCGGTGCGCCGCCGGTCGCGGACTTCACGTTCGACATCTCGGGACTGAGGGTGATCTTCACCGACACCTCGACCGGTACTCCGACCTCCTGGAGATGGGACTTCGGCGATCAGTCGGACATCGGCCTGACGCAGAGTCCCATCCACACGTACGCCAAGCCCGATATCTATACCGTCACCTTGACGGCGGCGAACGCCGGCGGGATGAACTCGAAAACGCAGTTCGTACCGGTCACGCTGGGCGATAAGCCAGTGCCGTCATTCAAGGCCGATGTGTCGGGGCTCGATGTCGTTTTCACCGATACGTCGACGGGTACGCCGACGGCGTGGGAATGGACGTTCGGCGATGACAGTGGCGTCGACACGCGACAGAATCCCGCGCATCACTACAACGCCGCGAAGACGTACACGGTGACGCTGAAGGTGACGAATCCGGCCGGCAGTGCGAGCATCAATCAATTCGTGAAGACGCTGGCCACGCCGTCCGCGGCATTCGCGTACTCGCTCTCCTCGCAGGACACGCTCACTGCGAGTTTCGTCGATCTCTCGACGGGATCACCGACCGCGTGGCAATGGAATTTCGGCGACTGTGCGGACCAACCGGGGTGCACGAGCACGATGCAGAATCCGGTTCACGGATATGTCACCCCCGGCGCGTATTCCGTGACGCTCAATGCGACCAATGACGCCGGGCCGAACACGGTGCAGATGACGGTGATGGTCGGGAAGCCGATCGCCGCGTTCAAATCGGACGCGGAAGGGCTGCAGGTGTCGTTCATCAATCAATCGACCAATAACCCGGCCAGTTACAATTGGAACTTCGGCGACTGTCCGGCGGCGGGATGCACGAGCAGTACGGCCAATCCTGTGCATACGTATGCCATCGCGGGGACGTATCGGGTTACACTGCGCGCCACGAACGCCGGCGGCGATTCGACGGTTACCGTGGATATTACGGTTCCTTAATGAACAGTCTCAATAGTAGCGTTTGGCTATAGTGAAGTAATGAAATACACAATATTTGCAGCAGTACTGCTCTTGCTCGTCGTACCCACCGTTGTCGCGCAGGAATCGGAGCCCAAAGACCCCGAATCCGAAGCCTCGGAGCTCCTCACCGGAGTCCAGGACAATAGCTTCCTGCTGGAGGAGGCCTACAATCAGGAACCGGGCATCGTCCAGCACATCAGCGTTCTGACCTACGACCACGATGCCGAGGCGTGGGGATATGCGTTTACGCAGGAATGGCCCCTGTTCTCGATGAAGCATCAGTTCAGCTACACCATTCCAATCGACTACGACGACGAAGCGAATCTCGGCGATATCGCGCTGAATTACCGCTATCAGCTCGTCGGAAAGGGAGAGTCGCGCGTCGCGGTCTCGCCGCGGTTGTCGGTGATTCTGCCGACCAGTGACGATGCAGAATCGACCGGCGTGCAAGTCGGACTTCCGATCAGCACGATTCTCGGTGAGCGCGTGCCGGCGCACACGAATTTCGGCGCGACGTGGTTCGACGACGACAAAGATGCGGAATACCTCGTCGGCCAGAGCCTGATTTACACGATTACGCCGCGGGTCAATGCGCTCGTCGAAGCATTGTGGACGGGCAATTCGGACGAGCACTCCATGATCGTCAGCCCTGGGATCCGCTGGGCGTACAACCTGTCGAACGGCTCACAGGTCGTGCCGGGCATCGCGTACGCGATGAACGTTTCGGATGACGACGACGGCGGCGACGCGGTTTTGTTTTACTTCAGCTACGAGAACGCCTTTGGGCGTCATTGAGAGTCATTTGGTAGCGGTCACGACGAGGGTCCACTCGTTTCCGCTGTAATCCCCATTGAAGCCAAGGGCACTCGTCGTGACCGATTTCTTCCCGAAGGCGGTCCAGGCCACAGCAACGTCCAGCCAGTCCAGGCCGAACCCGGCCGTGACTGTGTTGCGATCGAGCGCGGCGAGAAATGGCGAGAGCGACTCCACCGGCTGCGGGCTTTTCTCAATCGCAAAACCGGCGCGCAGCACGGGTCCGGTCGGCAATTGAAAGCGGATGCCTGCGCGATAGTCCATCGTCGTTTCGAATGCGAGCGGATAGGTGATGTCGAGGTTGAGATTGCGGTCATTAGGAAAGATGACCGCTAGCGATTGTGCTGTCCACTTCGTGCGATTCACGTCGATCTCGATGAGCAGCGGTTCGGCGATCGCAAACGCGACGCCCGCGTTGAATTGTCCCGGCGTTTTGAGCTCGCTGAGAATCGAGAGATCGTCGCCGAAAGGATAGAGCGCTGCGGTGTTCTGATCGATCTGCGTGTTGCCCGTCGGGATTTGCGTGAGCGTGCCGACGCCTTCGAGACCGAGGTTGATCGGACTGCGATAGGAGACGCCGAGGGAGAAGCGGGAGGAGGGGCGGAGCAGGAGACCGGCGTTCCAGCCGAGCGTCGACTTCATGTCCGTCTCGATCGCCACCGACGTGATGTCGCGCATTACGTCGTTGAGGGACGTACCGATGCGACGATCGATCGTGAGCTGGGCGCTGCGATAAATCGCGCCTGCGCCGATGCCCAATGACGGCGTGAGTTGCAAACCGGCGGCGGTTACGACGTCGTACGCGTCAATGGACGATTGTGTCGCGAGATAGCGTCCGGAGAATTCGTCGGGCGATGTCCAGTCGGACCGTGTGCGCATCGACGCGTACGCGCCCCCGCCGAGGACGATGCGATCGTTGAACGGCATTGCGGCGAAGAGAGAGGGGGCGACGTCGATCGACGTGGCCTGCTCGCCGGTTGTCCCCGCGCCGATGCCGGGGGCGC
This sequence comes from Thermoanaerobaculia bacterium, assembly GCA_036383875.1. Lineage (GTDB taxonomy): Bacteria > Acidobacteriota > Thermoanaerobaculia > Gp7-AA8 > Gp7-AA8 > QHVT01. The sequence goes on along the minus strand of DASVNL010000714.1, from coordinate 2,964 downwards.
GGCCTTGATAATGAAATGGGCGATACGAAGAGGATGCGGCGCCCGCGGACAAGCCTTTCTTCTTGCTCAGTAATCCGAGCGCGCCGGGATTGAAGAACACCGCGGTCGGATCATCGACCTGCGCGGTGAACGCGCCGGCGACGCCTGTGGCGCGCGCGGTTTGATCCTGCACGAGGCCTGTGGCGGCCAGCGGCGCCAATGCCAGACAGAAGACAGAGACAGCCGAGATCATGCTCGCTCCTCGAATGCGTACTGAATGACGTTGATGCTGAAGGGTGGACATCGGTAGTGTAGCGAGCGGCCCTCGTTCTGTTTGTCCAATAGGGGACGACTTACTATGGGATCTCGCATGCGCGCCGCCCTGACTCTGCTCCTCGCCCTCGCGACGCTCCCGGCGATCGCGGACGTCGACTTCGACCTCGCCGTGAACGCGAGCCGCGTGCAGCGGCAACGCGTCGTCATTCCGGTGGAGTTGTCGATCGCCGTGAATCAACTGCGCTTCGTCGAAGACGGCAAGGAACTCGCGGCGCGCTACTCCGTCGCGTCGATCATCGACGGCGAGACGCGTGTCGTCGTGAAAACGCGACGGCTGACTGCGCCGCTGGGCAAGATGCCGATCGGCGTCGTGACGTCGGCGTTCGACGTTGCGGTCGACGCGGGCGTGACGCGCGTCGAAATCGCGGTGATCGACGAGAATGCGCAGACACGCGGCACGCGCGCGATCGTGATCGATGGAACGAAGGCGCGCGTCGATGGCGTAGCGGAAGATTCGGACGCGAAGTGGCGTGAGGCGCTCGAACGTGGTGGCCGCGAGAGGAAGCCGATCGTCGTGTTCTTTCGCGCCCGGCCGTGCGGACTCTGCCGGCGCTTCGAGCGCGTGACGCTGCCGCATCCGACGACGCAGCGGCGACTGCCGGACGTCGTGTTCGCGACACTCCCCGCCGACCAAGGCGAGGCCGCGAAACAGTGGGCGTCTCGCGAGTCGGGCGTCGGGTTGTTCGATCGCACAGGCGTGCTGCGCGTGCGTTGGAACTTCGTGCCGGAGACGGCGAACTTCAACACGCTGCTCGAGTCCGCGATCGCAGTCGCGCCGGATCTGGAACGCATCGCGACGTTGAAGGAAGGCGGCGAAGCGGATCTCATCCTCGCGAACGTCTACGCGCGACTGCGCTTCCTCACCGACGCACGTGCCGCGCTGACTCGCGCGCGTGAGCGCGGCGACGCGACAACGCAGCAGAAGGCGATCGTCGCGGCTGCGATGCTCGACGCGAACGACGGACTGCGCGCGCAAGCACTGCAGGCGTTGAGCGAAGTCGCGGCGAACGCACAGACGCCGGAGATCGCGGCGGATGCGTGGATGGCGATCGGCGCGATTCATCGTGCATCCCGCGCGACGGACGACGCGATCCGCGCGTTCACCGCGGCCGCCAAACTCGACTCACCCGTGCGTGTCGAAGCGGAAAAAGCGCTCGCGGGTTTGCGCGCGGTCGAGAGCGAGTCGGGCGTCGTGCGCATCCTGCCGATCGGGCGGCAAGTCGTCAGCGGACGTCACGTCGTGCGCACGCACGTGTCATCGGCCGACGTCGCACGCGTTGCGTTCTCACTCGACGGGCGCGCCGTGACGCGCATCGAGCGTCCGCCGTTCTCCGCGACGCTCGACTTCGGCAACGTGCCCGAACGCCGCACGATTCGCGTGGTCGCACTCGATCGTCGCGGGCGCGAGCTCGGACGCGACGAGCGCGTCGTGAACGAAGCCGGCGAGACGTTCTGGCTGCGACTGATGTCGCCGCGCGAAGGCTTCGCATCAGGCCGCGTGCGTGTGTCGATGAGTTTGCGCACACCAGCGACGAGTCGCGTGCGCCGCGTCGTGGTGTCGTGGAACGACGCGGAACGCGCGACGCTCACTACCGCGCCGTGGGACGCAACGATCGCGATTCCCGACGGCGTCGTCGGAGTGTTGCGCGCAGTCGCGGAACTCGACGACGGTCGCACATCGGAAGACGCAGTGTTGCTCAACGCCGGCGGGATGATGGGGCTGGCGAATGTGCAGCTCATCGAGCTGCCGGTCACCGCGATCTCGCGCGACGGCTCCGCGGTCGCACTCACGCCCGATCGCATCATCGTGCGCGAAGGCAGCAAGACGCGCCGCGTCGAATCGATCGCGACGGCCGCGGAGACGCCGGTCACGATCGGGCTGCTCATCGACTCGTCGGAGAGCATGCACAGCACGCTGCCCGACGTGCAGGAAGCGGCCATCCGCTTCCTCGAAACGATCCTCGGCGAACGCGATCGCGCGTTCCTCATCACGTTCGACAGCCGCGCGCGACTCGTGCAGACCGCGACGTCCGACGTCGCGCGGCTGCGCACGCACATCATGAACATTCACGCCGACGGCCTCACCGCACTGCACGACGCAATGGTCCTCGGCCTGCTGCAATTCGAAGGGATCAAAGGCCGTCGCGCGCTGATCGTTTTCAGTGACGGCAGCGATCGCGCGAGTGAGTACAGCGCCGCCGACGTGCGCGAGCTCGCGCAACGCGTGAACGTGCCGATCCATCTCATCGCGTCGATCGAGAACACGCCCGCGCAGCTCGACGAGAACGCGCCGCAAGCGCCGCGCGGACTTGCAATCGCGGAGTGGGAGTCGTCGACGAAGGAACTGCGTCGCGCATCGCAATCGACGGGCGGATCGACGCACACGCTCGACAATCTCGCGGAGCTGCCGAGCGTTTACGCGCGCATCGAAGCGGCGCTGCGCGCGCAGATTCTCGCGTTCGTGCGCACCGATCCGGCGGTCAGCGAAAACGAGTGGCGTGCGATCCGAGTCGAGATCAGCGGGCGCGACATCGACGTCTTTGCGCCGGAGGGCTACTCGCCGGTTTGGTAATGGCGTGAACACTTTTCTTCGCGACTGTCGCTTCAGCAGTCGAGGAGAAAAACGCCATGAAGAAATTCATCGCTGCA
>DASVNL010000713.1:0-4516 GCA_036383875.1 Thermoanaerobaculia bacterium | reverse complement strand
CGGAGATCCTCGCGATCGTGAACCGCTACGAGACGCTGGAGCAGACCCGCGAGATCGCCCGCGACTACGCGAATCGCGCGCGCATGGCCCTCGAGCCGTTCGCCGGCGGCGAAGCGAAGGAAGCGCTGGAGTTCGCGCTCGACTTCGTCCTCGACCGCGACCGCTGAGTGGTCATGCCGTCGTGGCGTGAATTGGCCATTGAGGCAGACCACTCCCGTGGCCATCGTAGCGGGCATGATGCTCAAGACTCTGCTCGTTGCGACGCTCCTTCTCCCCTTGCTCCCCACGCACGCGCAGGAGAGCGACGGACAACACGACTTCGACTTCGAGATCGGTACGTGGAAGACGCACGTGCGTCGCCTCGTGAAACCCCTCAGCGGCTCGACGACGTGGGTCGAGATGAACGGCACGACGGTCGTGCGTCCGATTGCGAACGGCCGCGGGAACATCGTCGAGCTCGTGGCGGACGGTTTCGTCGGGATCAGTGTGCGGTTGTACAACCCGAAGGCGAAGCAGTGGAGCCTCAACTTCGCGAACCTCGCCGACGGCGTGCTGACCACGCCGACCATCGGTCAATTCAACGGCGACCGCGGCGAGTTCTACGCACAAGAACGCCTCGGCGAGCGCGCGATTCTGGTACGGTTCGTCATCATCAAGACGAACGCCGACTCGTGCCGCTTCGAGCAATCGTTCTCCGATGATGGCGGCAAAACCTGGGAGCTGAACTGGGTCGCCGTCGACACGCGGGTGAAGGATGCTGCAGGAACTTCCGACTGAAGAAGAATCGCGAAACCCACCGCTCAAGACGGTGATCTTCATCGTCGCCGGCGTCGTAGTGTTCCTCGTCTTACAACATCAGATCATGAAGATCGGCAACCGCAGGCGCGCCGCGACGATCGCGTCGCAGCCCGCGCCGCCGCCGCTCGTCACGTGGCGCGACAAGACGTTTCGCGCCGGCGATCGCGTGCGGATCTTCAAGTGGGCGGGAACGTTCAAGCCCGAGGAGACCGGATATCCCAGGCAGGTCGATGCAGCGCACGGCGAGACCGGAATCGTGCTGCGTGGCGAGCGTCGCGTCGACTCACTGCATCTCGACATCGATCCGAAGGAGCCGATTCAGGTCGTGCGCGTGCGATGGGATGCGCAGCGCTGGAAGGTCAACCTCAAGGACGAATGGGTGACGTTGCCTCAGTTCGAGGCAACGATCCACGTCGAGCATCTGGAGTTGGCGCCGGCTACGACAACATCTCCATGATCTCGCTCATCGCCGCACGGGCGCGCGAGTTCACGGTGTCGTTCGACCCGTCGGCGCTGAGACGAATCACCTTGTTGTACTGCTCGATGGCGCGCGTGTAGTCGCCGAGGCAGCGGTGATAGATCTCGCCCTTGCAGAGCTTCGCGTCGAGATTGAGAGGATCGAGCTCGAGGATCTTGTTGAGGAAGATCATCGCCGTGTCGTACTTCTCCTCTTCCATCGCCATGCGATAGCGGAGACGGTACAGCGTGATCAGCTCGTTGTTGCGGGGATCGATCCAGGCGCCGGGGAGCACGGTGCGCAAGGTGGAGAGCAGACGGCCCTTCATGCCCGCGGACGGCAGTGGCGCGATCGCGTTCGAGCGCTTCACTTCAATTCTCTGCCGCATTCACACCCTCCCGTTCACCCGTGCAACTCGTCGTGAAGAACTTGAATCGAGCACAGTGTAGGTTCTTCCTGTTTGATCGTCAAGACGTTGACCATTGATCGTTCGTGGTCGCGCGGTGGTCTGGTACCATCCGGCACCATGACCATCGCCGTGTATCCCGGATCATTCGATCCGCTCACGAACGGGCACCTGGACATCATCCGCCGCGCCTCGCGGCTCTTCGATCGCGTGCTCGTGTCGGTGCTCGAGAACGAAGGCAAGTCGCCGATGTTCTCCGTTGCCGAGCGCATGGAACTGCTCGCGCGCTGCACGAAAGACATCAACGGCGTCGAAGTGCATTCGTTCACCGGACTGCTCGTCGATTTCATGCGCCGCTCGAACGCGAATGTCGTCGTGCGCGGCATTCGCGCGGTCTCGGACTACGAATACGAGTTGCAGATGGCGCTGATGAATCGCGAGTTGTACGACGGCGCAGAGACGATCTTCATGATCCCCGCGGTCGAGTACACGTACGTCTCATCGCGACTCGTGAAGGAAGTCTTCCGACTCGGCGGGGACGTCGCATCGCTCGTGCCCGAGCCGGTCATCGAGGCGCTCAGCGCGCGACTCGGCACGTCGCGCCGCTAACTAAGTCTCGCTGCGCGGATCGAGCGCCTCGCGGAACCTTTCCCCAATCACGTTGAACGACGCGACGGTGAAGAAGATCGCCAGTCCGGGAAAGAGAATCATCCACCACGCGTACTCGATGTGATCGTGCGACGCGGAGAGAATCCCGCCCCACGACGCCGTCGGCAGCGGCACGCCGAGTCCGAGGAACGACAGCGCGGATTCGGTGAGGATCGCCGCGGCAACGCCGAAGCTGGCGGACACGAGCACAGGCGCGAGCGCGTTCGGCAGGAGGTGATGAAAGATGATGCGCGCGTCTTTCGCGCCGCTCGCCTTCGCGGCCTGCGCGAATTCGAGATCGCGGATGCGCAGGAACTCGCCGCGCACGTAGCGCGCCTCGCTCGTCCACGATGTGAGTCCGAGGGCGATCATGATCGTGCCGAGGGATGGTCGGAAGAGTGCAACGATGCCGAGGACGAGGAAGAGGAACGGGAAGCAGAGCACGACTTCGATCACGCGCGACACGATCCAGTCCGCGGCGCCGCCGTAGTAGCCGGCGATCGCGCCGAGAATCGAGCCGACGACGAGTGCGATCGCAGTGGCGAAAAAGCCGACAGTGAGCGAAACGCGCGCGCCGTGAATCATGCGAGAAAGGATGTCGCGTCCGAGATCGTCGGTGCCGAGGAGATGTTCGCGGCTGGGTCCTTCGAGACGCGAGCCGAGCTTCACCGACTCCGGCGAGAACGGCACGAGCCCTCCGCCGTCGCGCGCAAGCACCGGCGCGAGCAGCGCGATCACGGTCATGATCGCGACGTAGATCAACGCGAACGTCGCGAGCTTGCTGCGACGGAAGCGGCGCCACGTCTGTCCCCTCATGCGTGCTCCTCCCCGAGCCGCACGCGCGGATCGGCGAACGCGTAGAGGATGTCAGCGACGAGACTCGCGACCAGTGTCGCGAGCGCGGTGACGACGGTGAGTCCCATGATGATCGGGTAGTCGCGCGCGAGAATTGCGTTGTAGTACAGCAGGCCGATGCCGTCCCACTGAAAGATCTGCTCGACGATCACGCTGCCCGACAGCAAGTAAGGAATCGTCAGTCCGACGAGCGTGATGAGCGGGATGAGCGCGTTGCGCAGCGCGTGGCGAAACAGCACCGACGCCTTCCCTGCTCCGCGTGCACGTGCAGCGGTGATGAAGTCCTGGCGAATGACTTCGGTCAGCGCCGACTTCGAGAAGCGCGCGAAGATCGCGATCTGCGCGTACGTCAGCGTAAGCACCGGCAGCACGAGGTGATGCATGCGATCGGCGACGCGCTGCGCGGTCGTGAGATCGCTGTAGTCGTCGGACGTCATGCCGAGGAGCGGGAACCAGCCGAGCTTCACGGCGAAGAACTGCATCAAGAGGAGCGCGACCCAGAAGCTCGGGAGTGAATAGAGAAAAAAGAATCCGACGGCGGAGATGCGCTCAGTCAATCGTCCGGATCGCGTCGCGCTCCAGAGTCCGATCGGAATGCCGATGAATGCGGCGAGCAGGAACGCGATGGCGTTCAACTGAAAGGTGTTTGGCAGTTTCTCCGCGACGACTTCACGCACGGAGCGACGCTCGACGATGGAGCGTCCGAAGTCGAACGTCACCGCGCCGCGCACCCAGTAGAGGTACTGCTCGGGCAGCGGACGATCGAGATGGAACTCGCGCCGGACTTGCGCGAGCACGTCCGGCGGAATCGAGTGTGCGCCGGCGCGTCCGATGTAGAACGAGATCGGATCGCCGGGAACGCTGTGGATCAGGCTGAACGTCGCGATGGTGATGCCGAGGAACGTGAGCACCCCGTACAAAAGCCGCCGGACGATGTACGTCGTCATTGCGTGCCGCGACTGGGTTGTTGTGAGTCCTTCGCAATCCACCACCCGAGCTCACCCGGGTACCACAGGAACAAGCCGTAGCCGCGGCTCGTCGCGACGCCGCGCACGCGTTTGTTGATCGCCCACTTCGACGACACCTGAACCGTCCACGTGTACGGCTGCTCGTCGACGAGCAACTCGTGCAGGCGCCAGTACAGTTCCTTGCGCTTCGAGATGTCGAGCTCCTGCCGCGCCGCCTCGATGATGCGATCCGCTTCGGCGTTGGAGAAGAAGACGAAGTTCTGGCCGCGCGGCGGCATCTGCGACGAGTGGAAGAGCGCGAACGGATCAGGATCGGGATCGAGGTCCCAGCCGAGGTAGGCGGCTTCGTAGTTGCCGGCGAGGATGCGCTGAATCGCCATCGCG
>DASVNL010000712.1:0-9738 GCA_036383875.1 Thermoanaerobaculia bacterium | reverse complement strand
CGCGCCGAACATCGAGAAGTAGCCGTGCGCGAAGTAGCCGACCAGCGGTCCGACGATGAGCAGCGTGAGTGTCGATCGCGCGCCGAACGCGAAGATCGGAACGACTGCGGTCGCGCCGATCATGAACAGCGTGAACGCGGGACGGCGTCCGATGCGATCGGCGATCCAGCCGAAGGTGATGTAGCCGAGGAACGCGCCGGCTTGCAGCACGATCAGCCACGCCGCGGACTTCGTGACCGTGAGTCCTGCGCCGCCTTCACTGACCGGCGTCGCGAGGAAGGCGGGCAACCACGAGGTGACGCCCCAGTACGCGACGAGCACGCTGCTCGCGACGATCGTCGCGAGGAGGACCCGCTTGCCGTACGGCGGCGCGAACATCTCCGTCCACTTCGCGGGCGTGCGCGATTGCTCGCGCCACAACGGCGGCTCTTCGACCGTCCGGCGCACGACGAACGCGAGCACCGCCGGCGCCGCGCCGATCAGGAACAGCACGCGCCAGCCGTAGCGCTCGAGCACGAGCGCGGAGATGCCGGCCGCGAACAACGCGCCGATCGCCCAGCCGGCCTGCATGAGTCCCATCGCTTTCGCGCGATGCTTCGCAGGCCACGTTTCCGCGACGAGCACGGAGCCGCTCGACCACTCCCCGCCCATGCCGAAGCCGACGAAGATGCGCCACGCGATGAGTTGCCAGAGGTTCTGCGCGGACGCCATGCCCGCGGTCGCGAGTGAGTACAACAGGATGCTGATCGTCATCGCGCGCACACGTCCGACGCGATCGGCGATGCGCCCGAATGCGATCCCGCCGATGGCGCTCGCAATCAAGGCGAAGGTGATCGGGAGACTGATCTGTCCCTTCGTGAGCGCGAATTCTTTTTGAATCGGAATCAGCGCAAACGTGAACAGCAGAAAGTCCATCGCATCGAGCATCCATCCGAGCTGCGCGGCAATGAGCGCGCGCCACGCTTTGCGATCGACGTCGAACATTGGAGGAGGAAGAGTGTATGACAGTGGAGCGACAGGCTCTCAGCCTGTCGTTTTGAGTTTGGCGGGCTGAGAGCCCGCCGCTCCACCTTAGCCGCGCAGTTGCGAGAGCAGGAACGTTTCGAGTCCCAGATCCACCGGGAGTCCGCCGCTCTTGCGTTTGATCTCGAGGTCAGCCATCTCGCTCAGCGCGCGGAACAGCTCCGCTTCGCTGTAGCGGCGCGCGGCTTCCCACTTTTTGTGCAGCGGGAACGGGTGCGGACGCTGGCGCACGAGGCCGAAGGTTTTCATGTAGTCGCCGAGGCGATCGGCGATCGTGTCTTTGAAACGGTTGTAGGTCATCGGCGCGCGGAGGTTCACGTTCTGCGCTTTGGCCCACGAGTGGATGCCGATCATCTGGCGCAGCTCGTCGGGGATCGCGAAGAGGTAGCGGCCGTAGTGAATCTCGGACGAGCCTTTCGGATCTTCGCGACGCGCCTGCGCGACGAGATCGCGCAGCTTCGAGATCGCCTCGATGATCTTGCCTTCGGTGAAAAGCGAGCCGAGCTCGTAGCGCGCGCCGCCTTCGACCGCTGCGATCTCGCGATCGATCATGTCGGGCGTGACGCGTCCGCCGCTGCCCGCGAGAGTCGCGAGACGTTCGGCTTCGTTGACGACGATGCGCAACGCCGGGATTTCTTTCGAGAACTTGTCGGCGAGGATGCGATCGATGCCCATGCGCTGGCGCAGTCGCGCGATCGCGTTCGGTTCGAAGCGCACGTTCGCCTCCGACGCAACCGCGGCGATGGCTTGATCGAGCGCGGAGACGAAGCCTTCGCGCGTGAGATCGGCGACGACGACCGCGCCGTGCTTGTCGATCAGATCGATGGTCGTCGAGTCGCGCGGGACGTCGCCGGTGCGCATCAGCAGCATCGCGCCCGCGGCACCACCACGCGCGATCGCTTCCATCAGCAGCGCCGCGTCGTCTTCACCGCGTCCCGCCTTCTTGCCGCTCGTGCGGCAGAACTGGAGCATGTCGGTGAGTGTCGCGTCGAGCGCGACGCCGAGGGCGTCGGCGATCTGGCGATCCTGCATGTCGAGCTCGCAGCCGGCGAGTCCGAGGATGTGCAGCAGCTTCGCCGATGCGGAGGCGCGTTTGCGATCGGTCTTCGCGCTCTTCCAGTCCGCCACCGCTTTGTCGAACAGCGACGCAATCTCTTTCGCCGAGACGAACGCGTTCACTTCGGGGACGATCAGCAGTCGCGAGCCGCCGAACAGCGAGCCGGTGCGGTACGAGTCGAGGATCGCGGCGAGCTCGGTGCCGGGCTCGTAGGTCTCGAGGCTGATCGACGGATTCTTCGCGACGATGGCGTCGCGGATCTCGTGGAAAGCTTGTTCGGAGAGGAAATCGGAAGAGCCGCCGACGAGGAGGACTCGCGGCGGCTTTCCGTCGTGGATGTTCGAAAGAACGGTTTTGAGCGGCTTGGGCATGAACCCAGGCTTAGTTCAGGAGACCTTTTTCCTGCAGTTCCTGACAGTCGATGCAGAACGACGTCCAGGGAACGGCAGTGAGGCGCTTCTCGCCGATCTCGGCGCCGCAGTTCGTGCAGACGCCGTAGGTGCCGTCCTTGATCCGGGTGAACGCTTCTTCGATCGACATGAGCAGGTTGCGCTCGGCGTCGGAGAGGGAGAAGTTCAGCTCTTTGGAGTAGGCGCTGGCGGCCTTGTCCGCAAGATCCTGGATGCCGTCGTCGGGAGATGCATTGCCGGCGGCCTTGTCGCGCTCGTAGGAGTCGTGAAGTTCGCGCTGTTTGGTGCGAAGCGCGTCTTCAAAAACCTGATACGGATTCGATTTCGTTTTTGCTTTCGCCATTCGTGGGCCCCTTACTTGTGGTACGGGATGTTGCGCATCAACGTACACGCTCGATACATCTGTTCCAGCAGGATGACGCGCGCGAACTGGTGCGGGAGGGTCATGGGCGAAAGCGCGAGCAGCTTGTCGGCGCGCTTTCGGACGGATTCATCGAATCCGACGTCACCGCCGATGACGAAGTTGACGCCATGCGGGCTGTCGGTCGTGAGCCTCTCGATCCACTTCGCAAACTTCAAAGAATCAATCGTTTGGCCCCGTTCGTCGAGGACGATTGTGTACCCGCGATCGGGGATCGCGGCCAGCAGGCGCGCGGATTGAGCGCGCATGATAGCCACATCACTCGAACCTTGTCTACCGCGCTCCGGCGGCACTTCGACCACCTCGATCGGAAAGAAATGCTTGATCCGATTGAGGTAACGCTCCGTCGCCTGGGCGAGCTCGGTGTCCGCATGGGAACCCCCCCATATGACCCGAAATTTCATTACGGCAGTCCGTACTTTCGGCGCTTCTCGCGCAGGGTTTTGCGGTTGATGCCGAGAATCTCGGCGGCGCGTGAGAAATTGGAACGTGTGACGCGGAGAATCTCGCGGATGTAGTGCGACTCGAGCTCGTCGAGCGTCCACGCCGCGCGCGATCCCGCCTGCACGAGCTCGTCACCCGACTGGATGCCGAGCGCGGAGGCGTCGATGCGATCCGCATCTTCGACCAGCACAGCCCGCTCGACGGCGTTGCGCAACTCGCGGATGTTGCCGGGCCACGCGTGGCTCGTGAGCAGTCGCTCGGCGGACGCGGTGAAGCCTTTGCGTCGCCGGCCGAGGAACTGCTTCGCGAGAGGAAGCACGTCTTCGCCGCGATCGCGCAACGGCGGCAAGGTCAGCGTCACGACGTTGATGCGATAGAAGAGGTCGCGCCGCAACGCACCGGAGTCGAGGAGCGATTGCAGCGCGACGTTCGACGACGAGATGACGCGCGCGTCGAACGGAATCGACGTAGAGCCGCCGAGTCGCGTGAAGCGGCGCTCCTGCATCGCGCGCAGAAGCTTCGCCTGGAGTTGCGGAGTCAGCGCGGAGATCTCGTCGAAGTAGACGGTGCCGCGTCGCGCGACTTCGAGCTTGCCGAGCTTGCGATCGGACGCGCCGGTGAACGTCCCGCGCTCGTGGCCGAAGAGCTCACTCTCGAACAAATCGGCCGGGATGCTTGCGCATTCGACGTGAACAAACGGCTCGTTGCGACGCGCGCTGCAGGCGTGAATGACTTCGGCGAGATGGTCTTTGCCGGATCCGGATTCGCCGAGGATGAGGATTGGGGCTTCGCGATCGACGACTTTCTCGACGGTCGCGATGATGTCGCGCATCGCGGGGTTGCGGGTGCGCAACAACGACTTGATGGTCCGCGGGCGCGAGGCCGCGCGGACCAGAGTCTCACGACGTTTTCTGGAAGGCACGCTGCCCGGCTTCTTCCACCAGCTCCGCGGTCATGTTGGGCGCATCGCCCCACAGCCGCTCGAGTCCATAGAAGCGCCGCACATCCTCGGTGAAGATGTGCACGATGAAGTCACCGAAGTCGAGGAGGATCCAGCGTCCCGGCGACGTCCCTTCGACGAGCAACGGCCTCACGCCGAGCTGCTCGCGCAGTTCCGAGATGATGTTGTCCGCGATCGCGGAGCCCTGCCGTTCGTTCGAGGCTGAGCAGAGGATGAAGTAGTCGGCGATCGACGTGAGCTGGCCGACGGCCAGGACGTCGAGATCGAACGCCTTCTTGTCCAATGCCGCTTGAGCCGCGACGCGGACGCGGGATTCAATGGTCGAATCGTTCACGAATGGCCCTTTCGATAGAGTCCGTATTGATGAATGTAACGCGAGACCGGCGGCGGAACCAGTTCTTCGAACGGCTCGCCCTGACGGACGCGCTTGCGAATTTCGGTCGATGAGACCGGCATCGTTGCGTTCTTTGCGAACACGATCGAGCCGTATTCTGCGCGCGCGTCCGGTGTCGCGACGTGAAATCCGTGCGACGGATCGAATGCACTCGCGCCACTGCGTGTCAGCACGGTGAAGTTCGCGAGCGTGGCGATGGTCTCGATCGACTTCCACTCGCCCAGCCGCGCGAGATTGTCGTCGCCGATGATCCAGTCCAGCGTCGCGTCCGGATACTCGGTGCGCAACTCACGAAGCGTGTCGACCGTGTACGAGATCGCGCCGCGTTCGAGCTCGCGCGAGGAGACGAAGAGATCGTCGTGCTCCTGCGTGCCGAGCACCGCCATCGCGTAGCGATGAAACGGCGACGCGGTTTCGCGATCGGTCTTGAACGGCTGCACGTACGCGGGGATGTACAGCACGCGATCCCACTGCATCGTTTCGCGCGAGGCGAGAACCAGATCGAGGTGGCCACGATGAAACGGATCGAACGTGCCGCCGCAGATGCCGATCTTCATACCGGTGGCGAAGCGACGGGCTCTGTCTCTTCGAGCTCTGCGTGCTCGCGAACGAAGCGCGCCAGTTTGCGCACGAGATCTTTCACGCCTTCGCCGACGACTGCGGAGATCGCGTGATAGTCGAAGCCCGCCGTCTGCGCATACGCCCGCAGTTTGTCCGAGTTGCCCGGCACCTCGGAGTCGAGTTTCGAGCCGACGATGATGCGCGGCTTGCGCGCGAGCGTCTGCGAGTACAGCTCGAGCTCGCGGGCGATGACTTCGGCGTCGCGATCGGGCGTCTCGTTCGACGAGAGGTCGACGAGGTGCACCAGCACAGAGCAGCGTTCGACGTGACGGAGGAACTGGTCGCCGAGGCCGTGGCCTTCGTGCGCGCCTTCGATGAGTCCGGGGATGTCGGCGACGACGAACGTCTGATCGTCATCCGCACGCACGACACCGAGATTCGGGACGAGCGTGGTGAACGGATAGTCGGCGATCTTCGGCTTCGCAGCGCTGATCACGGAGATGAGCGTCGACTTGCCGGCGTTCGGCAGACCGATCAGGCCAACGTCGGCGATCAGTTTGAGCTCGATGAACAGCTCGCGCTCTTCGCCGGGCAGTCCGTCGTACGCGTAGCGCGGCGCCTGTCGCGTGGAGGTCGCGAAGTGCTGGTTGCCCCAGCCTCCGTTGCCGCCTTTCGCGACGAGCACTTTCTCGCCATCTTCCATCAGATCGGCGAGCACCTGATCCGTCGCTTTGTCGCGCACGACGGAGCCGATCGGCAGTTCGATGATGACATCGTTGCCATTCGTGCCGTGACAGTTGGAGCCCATGCCGTGTTCGCCGCGGCCGCCCTTCCACTCGCGTTGAAACTGGAGGTGGTAGAGCGTGTTGAGGCGTTTGGACGCGACGATCCACACGCTGCCGCCATTCCCGCCGTCGCCGCCGGAGGGGCCGCCTTTGGGAACGAACTTCTCGCGGCGAAAGGCGACACAGCCGTGCCCGCCGTCGCCGGCCTTCACGCGAATCGTCGCCTGATCTTTAAACATGGTTCCTCAACTGCGCAGTGCCAGGGATGTGCCGAAAAAGCGAACGCCGCCTCGTGGGCGGCGTCGCGGGTACGGCATGCCCTGCGTTGTTATTCAGCGGCGACCGGCGTGACGCTGATGAAGCGTCCGCGCTCGCCTTTGTCATGGAACGCAACGATGCCGTCGATCTTCGCGAAGAGCGTGTGATCGCGGCCGATGCCGACGTTCGTGCCCGGCGAGAACTTCGTGCCGCGCTGGCGAACGAGGATGGATCCCCCGGTCACGAACTGGCCTGCGAAGCGCTTGACGCCGAGCATTTTCGGCTGCGAGTCGCGGCCGTTGCGGGACGAGCCCTGTCCTTTTTTGTGAGCCATGGTGATCTCCTAGAAATTGATCCCGTCGATGCGGACTTCGACGACATCCTGGCGATGACCGTGGGTCCGCTTCGTGTGGTTCTTGCGGCGCTTCTTCTTGAAGACGATGATCTTGTCGGTCCGCGTCTCACGGAGGACGGTCGCTGCGACCGATGCACCGGAAACCGTCGGGCTGCCGACCTTCGGCTGATCGCCGCCGATCATCAGAACTTCATTGAACGTCACTTTGTTGTCCTGATTCGCGTTGCTGAGCGCGTCACGCTCGACCTGAAGGCGATCGCCTTCGGCAACACGATACTGCTTCCCACCGGAACGAATGATGGCGTACACAACGTCCTCCAACCAATTGGAACTGCGCGATTTGACGGGCGAAGGTCCAGCGTTGCAGCGGGACACCTCTGGGCGCTCGGCAAACAACGCGATCCCCCCGAGTGCTATTCCGAGAGGATCGCGATGGTTGCCGGGAGCGACAAAACGGGGGCACCCGAAGGTGCCCCCGTCCGATTTACGACTGGGTAACGACTAGAACAGGAAGCGTGCGCCGAGGTAGAAACGACGCGGCTGGACGAACGTGAGGGGCGCGCCGAACTCGAGGCCCGCACCCTGGCCGGCCACGAGATCCTGCTCGCGGATGACGGCCTGGTCGTTCAGAGCGTTGAAGAGATCGACGAACAGTTCGAGCGACGTTCCCTTCGGCAGCGGCTGGTTCCACTGAGCGCGGAGGTCGAGGGTTCCGTAGGACGGGTTGGTCAGGCCACCGACAGCGCCTTCGACAACCCAGTTCTCGGAGACGCCACCGACGACGTACGGCGTGGCGACCTGCAGCGGCAGGTTACGACCGGACTGCAGAGCGGTGAGCGACGCGTGGGAACCGGAGTTCCAGGCGTAGACCGCGCCGAGTTCGAGCTTGTTCCAGAAGCGATAGGAGCCTGCGAACTTGAAGAGGTGATCGATGGAGCCCGGCTGCGTGCCGTAGACGTTCGGAGCGCGCGGGTCGAGGAACAGAACGTCGCCCGCGAAGTCCGCGTTCGAGTCCGAGTTCGTGTTGCCTTCAGCGTCCGTGAACGTGTACGAAACGAGCGCTTGCCAGTTGTTCGCGTAGCGCTTGCGGAACACGAGGTCGATACCGTCGGTGTTGCGCTCGCCGCCGGCCAGGGTGCCGATGACGAAGTTCGACGGCGGGACCGAGTTGTAACCGAAGTACTCGAGGCCGAGGTTGAAGTCGCCAGAGGCGGACTCGTCGGCGTAGAGACCGAGGTCGTAGTCTTCGATGATGTCGCGGGTCTCGCGGCGATAGAGGCTGGTCTCGAACGACAGGTTGTTGCCGAGATCAATCTGGTAGCCGAACTGCAGCTCGTCGGTGTACGGGGTCTTGGTGGTCGGCGAGAAGAAGGCGTCCTGAACGACGGCGCCGCCGCGGGTACGGTACGTCACCCAGCGGTCGCCGATGTAGACCTGCTCGTCGAGAACCTGACCGGTGAGGGTACCGGCGAAGTTGGTGAGGTTGAGGCGGATCGGATCGTAGTAACGGCCGTAGTAGCCGGAGACCTTCTGACGGCCGTTGCCGAAGAGGTCATAGATCACGGAGAGACGCGGCGCGTACTCCCAGTCGAACGTGAAGATGTTCTCGCCAGTGGTCGCGAGGTGCTCCCACTTCTCGGCGCGGACACCCGCGTTGACGACGAACTTGCCGAACGTCATCGTGTCCTGGAAGTAGACAGTCTGACCTTCGGTCTTCGTTTCCTGCGGACCCGAGGCAGTCTCGATGATGCGGCGATAGTTGATCGCACCGTTCGGGTTGCCCGTGGTCGACTGGAAGCGGTAAGCCTGGAGCTCGGCGGTGGAGATGGTGCCGTCGTGATTCGTGTCCAGGATGTTGTAGAAGTACGCCTTGTCGGTGGCGTTCATCGCGTTGATGGTGTTCAGCAGACCGGTACGGTCGCTGGTGTTACCGGCGTTGAACGTGAAGGAGTTGTAGCAGATCACGCTCGGATCACCGGCAACGCAGTTCCGCGCGACTTCACCGGCAGTGACACCCGTTCCGGCGTAGATCGCGCCGATCGAGTTGTACTGCGCGCCGCCAACGAACTGGCTGTTGCGGAAGTTGATGTGGTCTTCCTTCTCGAGGCCGAGCTTCAGCGTGTGGCTGCCGAAACCGGTGTCGAAGAAGCCTTCGAACGAAGCGCGGAGACCTTCGGAATCGCGCTCGCTGATGTTGTTCGCGCCCGCGCCGCCGAGCTGCTGCTCGGCGAGCGGACGGGCGTCCGAACGACGGAAGACGACGGTGTTCAGGATTTCCTGGATCGTGGCGATCGTCGAGACTTCGCCGTTGTGCTTGCTGTACGACGCATCAACGAGGAAATTCGAGTTGAACACGCGGTTGTAGTCGAGCGAGTAGCGGTCGCCACCCTGCTTCTGACCGGAGGAACGCGTGTTGAGCGTCGTGTTGACGGTGGAGCCGGAGATGTCGGTCGGATCGTTGGTGAACGTACCGGAGATACGATCCTTCGAGGTGAACTGCCAGGAAAGCTTGCCGTAGGCCTGCTTGCCATCGTTCTCGACCGTGCGAAGGAACTGACCGGCGTTGGTGACGACGTCCGTCTCGGTGTTCAGGAGGCGGTAGCTGCCGAAGAACCACGCCTTGTCGCGCACGATCGGTCCACCAAGGGTGACGGCCGTGTCGTACGTGGAGAACGTCGCACCGGTCTGGTGCTCGTTGTCCGCGACGAGGGAGTCGTTCTGCGTGTAGTAGTTGACCGAACCGGTGAAGTCGTTGGAACCAGACTTCGTGACGACGCTGGACAGAAGGCCAGGCGCGCCGGCGAATTCGGCCGGGATACCGCCGGTGAGAACCTTCTGCTCCTGAATGATTTCCGTGTTCAGGTTGGCGCCGAAGGTGCCGGTGAGCGGGTCGGTGACGTTGATGCCTTCCACGTAGTAGAAGTTGTCGGTCGACTGACCGATCGCGCCGCCGATGTCGCTGTAGTTGACACCCGAGCGCGAGGCCGGGTTGCCGGTGGTGCTGGGCAGAACGCCCGGAACGAGCTGCAGGTACGACTGGTAGGTACGACCCGTCGGGAGCGACTCGGT
>DASVNL010000711.1:0-11719 GCA_036383875.1 Thermoanaerobaculia bacterium | reverse complement strand
CCGTCCGCGATGGTGATGCTGTTGTCCGGCGCGCGGCCGATGCTCTGCTCCGCGTCGAGCAGCGGGAACACGCGATCGGGCGCGCCGTCCGGCGTCAATGACCCGACCATGGTCCGTTTGCGCGACGCCGTCGTACGCTTCGAAGGTCCTGTTTGCGTTCCTGTTTGCGCGGTGGGCTGCGGAGCCGTCTGCGCCGCAGCGTGTTCGCGCACGACGCTGACCAGTCCGAGTTGTTCGAGCCGCTTCAGTTTGTCGACGAGGTCATTGCGCGGCACGGGAACGTCGGCGAGCAACTCGCGAAACGTGCGGCCCGCGGCGACGCGAAAGAGGATCTTGAATTCGTCGGGCGTGAGGCTGATCTGCTGCTGCAACGCCGGATCGTCGACGACGCGAAACATCGCCGCCTCGGGATACCCCGTCGCTTCTTCGAAGCGCCGTTTCGCCTCGCGCATCACGTCGTCGAGCGAGAGCGCCAGCGGGCTGGCGTTCTCGGGCAACGCGACGGAGTCGAGGAGCGTGAACGTGCCCCCGTTCCAGTCGAGCGCGGTGACGAGCACGTCGAGCGGATCAGCGATCTCGCGCGACTCCGCCCACAGGATGCGGTCGTCTTCGAAGAGGATGCGTGCGCGCTGCCCGGCATTCTCGAGGTCGAGCGTGCCGCGCGCCGCGTCACCTTCCGCGCGGCGGCAGAGAAAGTTGAGAAGCTCCGGGACACGAAAGTGCCTCAGGCTGCCCTGGAGAATCACCTGCATGATTGTGCAAAGTGTACCCCTGACGGCGGCCGCGATCCGCGACCACCGTCACACGCGGCTAACCCCAAAGCTCTTCGATCGGCGCGTAATGGCCTTCCGTCGCGAACGGCACGTACTCGAAGCCGCGGCCGAGCGGATCGTCGTTGCGGATCTTGGTGTAGTCGATGCCGAGGGCTGAGTAAATCGTGCAGGTGACATCCTCGGGGCGCACGTCACGGTTGGGAGCCCATCCATATTCGACGACGTTCGCGCCCGTCGCATCGGTCTTGCCGATCGCGCGGCCGCCCTTCGTCCCGCCGCCTGCGAAGACGACGCTGTTGCGCAGATAGTGATCGCGTCCGCCCTGCCCGTTCAGCGCGCCGACGGTGCGTCCGAACTCGCTCGCGAGCACGATGAGCGTCGAGTCGAGCAGCTTCATCGACTCGAGATCGGCCAGCAGCGCGGCCAGTGCGGCGTCGAGCTCCGCGCTCTGCGCGTAAATCGACTGCGCGGCTTCCTTGTCGTAGATGTCGGAGTGATGATCCCAGCCGCCGAGCGTGACCTGCACGAAGCGCGTGCCTTTGTTCGACGCGACGAGATTGCGCGCGACGACGAGCGAGTCGCCGAACGTCGTCGAGCCGTAGCGCGCATGCTCGGCGTCGTCGTACGTGAAGAGCGCATTCACGCCAGGCGCTTCCATCAGCGTTTTGGCCTGATCGTAGAAATCGTTCATGTCGAGCGACGGCTTGCCCAACGCGCCGCTGGTGCGATTCGCATCGAGCTTGTGCAGCAGATCCCAGCGACGCGTGAAACGATCCGCTCCTTCGGGATGCGCGAGCGTCGAGAGTCCGCTCTCGTCCGTCGTGACGCCGAACGGCGCGTACTTCGCGGGGAGATAGCCGCACGTCGGAATCGATCCGGCGTTGAGTGCGATGAATCCCGGAAGGACGTCGGAGGGAGTCCGCGCGGCCTGCGACTCGAGCGCGACGACCGCGCCCATGTGCGGCGCGATCGCGCCGGTGGCACCGCCGGGATTGCGCGCGATCTGCGCCCACACCTGTCCGAGCTGATGCACCGCGGCCCACGAGAGTGCGCTGCGAACCAGCGTCAGCTTGCCGAGGTGCTCGCCGGTTTTCGGCATGAGCCCTTGCGGCCAGCGGATGTTGCCGTAGCTCGTCGCCGCGAGATCCGTCGGCGTCCACGAGCCTTCCTTCAAATCCCAAAGGTCGGTCTGACTCGGCGCGCCCGGCAGGAAGATGAAGATGCAGCTCTTGGCCGTGTTGCGCAGCGTCGCGTTGGAGGTCGTCGTCGACGCGAGCAGCAGCCTCGGGTCGAGCACGTCCGCAAAGTACGACGCGACCAGCGACGTACCGGCGATGCGAAAGAAATTGCGTCGGGAGAAGCTCATACGAACAGGAACTCCACGGTGTTGAGAAGCGCAAACTGCAGATCCTCGGCGCGCTCAGTCAGTGTTCCGGCGCGGAGGTAATCGATGGCCGCGGTGCGCTCGGTCGCCGTCGGACGGCGCGAGAGCGTGGCCAGGTAGAGCTTGTCGGCGACGACGCCGGCGTCGTTCGTCGACGCGAGAATCTGTTGCACCGTCGATTGATTCGCGCGACGCACGCGCTGCGTGATGATCGGATCGTTCATCAACGACAGCGCCTGCGAGATCGCGCCGTCGTTCGTGCGCAGAATGTCGTCGCGATTGCCGCGTCCGAAGTTGTTCATGAACACGCCGCCGCCCTGGCGTCGCGCTTCGAGCGGATCGGGAAGTTGCACGGCCTTCGTGACTGTACCGAGTCCCTGGACGTTGAAGCGGAACGGCACCGCGGTCGCGCTGGCGACGGCGTCGAGCAGGATCTCGGCGTGCAGCCGGCGCGGATTGCGTCGCGCGAAGTACGTCACGTCTGGATGCGTGCCGTTGTATTGCGCGGAACGTTGATACGCATTCGACAACGCCATCGTGCGCAACAGCGCGCGCATGTCGTAGTTCTTCGCGATGAACTCCGTCGTCAGATCTTCGAGCAGTTGCGGATGCGTCGGCTGCGTTTCGAGCTTCGACAGATCGAATGCGTTGAGCGGCTCGACGAGTCCGGTGCCGAACATCTCCTTCCAGAAGTAGTTCACGCTGGCGCGCGCGAACTGGCGATCTGCGGTGAGCATGCGGCCGTACGCGACGCGATACGGCTCGCCGGGCCGCGGCTGTTCGCCGGTGGTGAGAAACGCGGGAGTCACGGAGTCACCGTTCGTGGTCGGCGTGCGCGGCGACTTGTTGCCGTCGGTAGTGTTGAGCCGATACGCGCCGAACGGATTCGTCGCGACGTCGAAGCTGAGGATGTTCTGGTTGGGATTCGCCGGATCGACGTAGCGCACGCCGCGCGTGGTCGTGCGCGAGAAAAACGCGGCCATCTTCCAGAAGTCCTCGCGCGACTTGCCGCGGAGATACCAGTTCACGAGCTCGAGATGTTGTTTGCCGTCGTGGCAGGAGAGGCAGAGCAGCGGAATGCCGAGGAACTTTTCGGCGGAGTGCGCGGCGAGATTGTCGTACGTGTCCTGCGGTGGTCCGTTGCGTTGAATCTGGCGCACGATGTAGTTCGCAACGCCGCTTTGGAAACTGTTCCCCTCACCTGCCAGCAGCTCGCGCACCATTGCGTCGTACGGCTTGTTCGCCGCGATCGACGTGCGAATCCACGTGTAGTACACGTTCCGTCCGATGTAGTACTCGCGCGCGTTCGCCGCGTTCGCGACGTTCTGCACGAGATCGCCGAACCAGAGTGTCCACCGATCCGTGAACGCACCCGATGCGAGCAACGCGTCGATCTTTTTCGCGCGCTTATCCGCGGACGTGTCGGTGAGGAACGCGTCGACCTCGGCGGGAGTCGGAATCGCGCCGGTGAGATCGATCGTCACGCGTCGCAGAAACTCTTCATCGCCTGCGATCGCGGCGGGCACGATGCTGTTCGCCGCGAGCTTCGCGTCGATCTGCCGGTCGATGATGCCGCTGCCGGCTGGAATCCCGACCGCTCGCCGCTTGGGTGAATCGGCCGCTTGCGAGACGCCCTGCGAAAGGCAGAGGCCCCAGATCAGTACCACCGACAAGAACCGTTTCATGATGTGGAATGGACGCGCCGGAAACGCGTCCGTTTACATTTATTACAAATGGGCGCGTTCGTAGTCGTGGAGGCGGCGGATGTCGACGCTGACCGTGCCGTCCTCGGCCGGCGGATTGAACATGTTCGCGAACCGCGCGCCCCAGACGATCTCAGCCGCTTTGTACGACGATCGTGAATGCACGGTCTGCGAGGACGTTTCGTCGAATCCGTTGAGCAGAATCAGAAACTCGGCATCGCATTCGACGAGATCCTCGCCCGTCCACTGCGCGAGCGGACTGGCGTCGTCGATGGGATGCACGATGGTCCACGACAGCGGAAAGAACACGACGCTGTCGCGCTCGAGCGGCAGGTTGATGAACTCGCGATCGGAGTTCGTCACGCCGTCGCGCTTGCGGCGAGAGAGCAACACCTTCGCGTGCAGTTCGACGAGCTGGCTGCTGTGACGATTGACGATGCGGAACATGAACGCGCGGCCGCCGCGATACGGCGCGATGACGGCGTTGCGGCTGAAGACGACGTTTGCGACGGGTCGCGAGAATCGCGCGAACGAAATGCCCGCCATCACGGCGACGCCGACCAGTCCGATCAGCGTCTCCAGCGTCACGATGACGTTCGCGGGCAAAGTCGCGGGCGCGATCGTGCCGTAGCCGATCGTCGCGAGTGTGTGCACGCTGAAGAAGAACGCCTCGGTGAATCGCCCGGCGATCTGCTTCGCGTGTACGCCGGCCAGTGCGCCGTCGCCGAGTGACACGTAGATCGCGGCGAACACCGCGTTCGCCGCGAGGTACGAACCAACGATGAATCCGAAGAACTTCGGCCAGGAGATCGTCAGCAGATATTGATACGCGGAGAGCGACTCCCAAAAGCGCAGTCCTTCGCGCCGGACGTTGAACGTTCCGTCGCGATTGAGGAGCCGTTTGCGACTCTCGCGTGCGACGACGGAACCGAAGCCGAGGTCGGAGCCGACGTCCGTTGCGGGCGCCTGTTTCGGCGCCGGCGCGTTGGCGATTCGCTCTTCCACCGCGGACATGGCTCCATGCTACCGGTGTGTGCTACAAAGCCAAAATGCTCGATCAGCTCACGTCCGAAACCTTCGAGCCGCTTGTCGGCAACAGCTTCTGGGTGGAGTTCCCCAACGACACCAAAGTGGAGTTGCGTTTGTGGCGCGTCGCGAAGGTGATGGAGAGCGAGGCCGCCCGGCTGCCACGCCATCCGTTCTCGCTATTCTTTCTCGGGCCGAAGAGCTTCCTGCTCAAGCAACACACGTACCACGTGACACACGAGGCGCTGGACGCGATGGATGTGTTTCTGGTGCCGGTTGGCGGCGACGCCGAGACGTATCAGTACGAGGCCGTGTTCACGTAGCCGGCGGCGTCCACTTCATCAGGTAGTAGACGCCGTTCGTGTCGACGTGCTCGAAGCCGAGGCGCTCGTAGAGCCGCAGCGCGGGGTTGAATCCCTCGACGTGAATCGTCACCGGCTTCCCTGCCGCCGCGCCGCGCTGCAGCACATCGCGTAGCAGCTTGGTGCCCACTCCCGTGCCGCGCGCCTCAGGCAACAGTGCGATGTCGACGAGGCGGAACTGATCCTTCCACTCGTCGATCCACAAGCGGCCAACGGCCTTTCCGTCGCGCTCGATGATGTTGCGTTCGGCGGTCGGATAGTGAACGCGGTAGTGCTCGTATTGCGCGGCGAATTGCTGATCGAGGAAGGCCGCCTTCTGTTCGTCGCTGAAGGGGAACTGCTCCATCTCTTCGGCGCGCGTGGAGCCGTAGAGGTAGCGCATGAAGGCGTAGTCGGAATCGGTCGCCGGACGAAGGGTGACCGCGCCGCCCACGGCGCGATCACCCGAGGGGATGTTCGTCACGATCAATTCGTCGCGTAGTCGATGCGCAGGACGAAGTGCTCGAACGGTGCGACGTCGCCGGCGCTGTTGACGAGCGCGCGACGGCCGTTGACCACACCGAGGGAGTACGACGACCACGACGGATCGCTGTCGCCTTCGAACACGGGAACGATGACGTAGAAGCCACGGGACAGCTTGATGGCCGCGTCGTTCTGGATCCCGAGTTCGACTGGCAGGGCAACCGACTCCGTCGCAACCGCGAGGATCGCTTCGCGTCGCGAGGCGTTCCCTGCAGGAGCGCCGGTCTCGGCGCCGACGGTCAGAGAGAGGCTCTGCACGTCGTCGACCGGAACGGTGAAGCTCACGGTGTTGCCCTGGCACCCGGTCGTGCGGCTGCACGCCCAGGCGACGAAGGGCGCCGTGCGACGCTCCGCGCCATCGAAGTACGAGTGATGCACGAGCAACTCGACGCCGCGACGTGCGCGCGGTTCGGAGGGCGCCCCACTAGCGCCGGAAACCGAAACGCGGGCACCACGGCTGATGAAAGCACCGTCGCCCGAAGGAACGCTGGACGCGGCGACGAGCGACGCGCCCTCCTCGAACGACGCAAATCCGATCGCGAGACGCTTCGGCTGCGCGACCGCCTCCGTAGCGGCGAACAGCTTCGGGCCGACCGCTGCTGCGGCGACCACACACGTCGAGGACGCGATCAGGAACTGGCGCCTTCCCATGAGGTGGCGGTTGGACATATTGGACTCCTTGGTCTCTCTCTCTTAAATCGGGGCCAAGCCAGGAAAAACTACAAATACTACCCGCGCGGCGGGAAAACACCCTGAAGCGCGATGCAGAAATAGAACGTCAAGTACGGCTGCAGGTTGTTGTGCGGCTGATCGCCGCCTGCAGGGGCGAGCGATTCAGGAGCCATGAAGGTGAGAGCCGCAGCAGGGGCATAGATGTTGTCGTTGTTCGGTCCTGCCGCGTATGCGCCGGCCGGGTTCGGCGAATCGGCTGGGTTGAGCGAAACCTTGAGCTGGTGCGAGTGCGCAGGGATCTCGCTTTCGAGCAGGGTGACGGTCTCGCTGCCGCCGGTCTCACCGAGGTCGTGCAGCGAAAGGCCGGGACCCTGTCCCGGATGCATCGGTGCTCGACCCTGCAGGTCAGGCAGCGCGAAGTTGGACTTGCCGTTCCCACCGTAGGTGGTTCCGAGCAACGAGAACAGGGCGGTGTTCTGGGACAGCGGCAGGAGCTGGCCATCGCACCACGCCCACCCTTTCGGGGCGAAGTTGAAGGGAAAAATTCGGATTTCAGCGACAAACGGATCGGCCATTTTCAATCTCCTATGCGTACATCTCGATCATCGGTTAGCTGCCACTGAGTCCTATGTCGGAGACGGGAAAATGCCGAACAGCGAGATGATGAAATCGACACAGAGGTACGGCTGAAAGTTCGTGTGCGGCTGGCTTCCGCCAACGGAGCTGCATGTCTGCGGGGACATGTTGCCGGTCGGAACGTCGCCGGAGTAGATGTCGGTACCGGTCGTCGCGGCAAGTACGAGGCCGGCCGGATTGGATTGCTGCCCGCCGACTCCTGAAGCAAGCCACGGATGGCTGTGGGACGGGATCTGATTCACCGTCAGGGTGATTTCCTCCGCGCCACCTGTTTCCGCGAGGATGAAGCCGTTGCCCTGATGAATGGGAATGCGGCCGCGCAGGTCCGGCAGGGCGAACGTGCTTTCCCCGTCGCCGCCGTACGTCGTACCGAGCAACTGGAACAGAGTCTCGTTTTCGGAAATCGGGAGGAGCTGACCTTCGCAGAACATCCACCCTGCCGGAGCGAAGTTCCCGGCAAACATGCGGATCTCACCAACGTATGGTTGTGCCATTTCTTACATTCCTCCTAGGTCGGCGACGGGAAAATGCCCTGCAGCGCAATGCAGAATGACAGCGTCAGGAAGGGCTGCATGTTCAAGTGCGCCTGAGAGCCTCCGACCGCGCCGGATGCAGCGGCGTTCATCGCCACGAGCTGCGTCGGGCTGGAGTACGTCAGGCCGAGAGTCTTTGCGAGCACGTTGCTCGTCCCGACGTTCGTCGTTCCGTTGTTCGTCGTGGCGTTCATGACGTGCGTGTGCTCCGGCAACTCCGCGATCGAGAGCGTGTGCGCCTGTTCACCGCCGCGCTCACCGAGCGTGTGGCCGCTGCCGACGTGAATCGGCGTGCGACCGCGCAGGTCCGGAAGCGCGAAGTTCACTCGACCATCGCCACCAAACGTGGTTCCGAGCAACGAGAACAACCCCTGGTTCTGATTGATCGGCAGAAGCTGCCCGTTACATAAAGCCCATCCCTTGGGCGCGAACACGAAACTCATGATTCTGACTTCGGACAAGAAAGGTTCGGCCATTCCACTTTCCTCCTAACTGACTCCGGACGACGCCTCACGGAAGAGGCGTCGCTGACGGGGTCTGGCACGTCGCATTCGAATAATTCACGATGGTGGACCCTGCTGCGGCGAAGACTTCCGTCGCTCCGGCGAGCGAGCCTCCGCTGTTGTTCGACTGCACGAAATTCTCGACGTTGGTCGGAACCGTACCGACGCCGGTGAAGCCCTGCAACTGGAAGGTCGTGCCCGTACGCTGGCGGAGTGTGAAGGCGTAAACGTCCGCTCCTGGAGTTCCGTTCACGGCGTTGTTCCCCGCTCCGTTGAGCGTGCTGACATTCGCGCAGACTGTTGCGGCGTGAACTCCGGTGCTCGCACCAGCGGCAAGCTGCACACCCGGGATGAACGCGGTGTTGATGCCGTTGATGGTGTTGTTCGCGGCCGTCACGTGCAACTGACCCGTTGCGCCCGGAACCGCCACGGAACGAGCGAGGAAGTTCATCCCCAGACGATTCGCGTTGACGCTGATGCTGTTGTCGTGGATGTTGGCGCGGCCGATCGAGTTGTCATTGACGATCAACTCGATGCCGGTACCGATGCCAGGGTTGGTGATGACGTTGTTGCTGATCGTGGCCTCGAGCGTCGAGGTGTTCGCCGCGTCGAGATCGATGCTCTGCGAACAGTTCGCCGCGACGGCGCAACCAGACAGAGTGTTTCCCGTCGCCGTCAGACGGCCAACGCTCGTGCCGCTCGTCACGAAGTTCACGCCGGAAGGCAGCGCGCGGTTTTCGTTCATGACGTTGCCGGTGAGAGTCAGGTTCAGCACACCACCGAGCACGGCCTGACCGTCGATGGCCGGACCGTCGGTGTTGAGGAAGTCGCTGTCATCCACGAGCACCGTGGCCGTACCACCTTCGATGCGCCAGGAGGCACCGGCCTCGCCGAACGTTCCGAGGTTGTTCTGCACGGTGACGCGACGCAGCGTCATGCCCACCGTACCGCTGGTCTGGAAGACGCGGAGACCATACTCCTCCGGAGCCTCGATGAGGACATCCTGGAAGAGCACCGTACCCGACGCGTTCTGCAGCAGGACCGCCGATTCCGCATCCGCATCACCGACTTCGAGGATCTGCGAGTTCGTCACCGACAGACCATTCACGTTGGCGCCGCTGATTCCAGCCTGGCCGCCGTTGTTGTGATCAATCACGACATTGGACAGCGAGACGTTCGTCACGTTGCTCATGTCGACAGCCGCTTCACAGTTGCCGGCGTTCGAGGCATGGCAGGCGACGGCGTTCGTGACGCTGGTCGCGCTGTTCGTGAGATTCATGTAGCTCAGCGAGGTATTGGAGGTGTTCACGAGACGCACCGCGTCGCTCGTCGTGTTCTGGATCGTTCCGCCCGAACCGGCCGAACCGGTACCGGTGACAACCAGACCGCCGGCGCTGCCGGTGTTGTTGAGCAGGATGCCGTTCGCCGCGCTCTTCGCGGAGAGGCTCGTGAGCGTGAGGTTGGCCGCGCCGATGGTCGCGTTCGTGACCGACAGGCCGACTCCCGCGTTCGCGATGATGGCACCCGCAGCCGACGTCACGCGCATCCCCGCGGCACCGGTGAAGAGACCCGTGCCGGCGATGGTCACGCCGTTCGTCGAACCGTAAGCATTGAGGGAAGCGAAGGCGAGATCGCCGCTGACGTTGGAGAGGACGATGCCCTCCCCTCCGACCGGGTCACCGCTGCTCCCGACGGTGATCGCTCCGGCGTTGACGGTTTCGAACGCAGCGGTGCCAGCGTTCGCATCGAACTCTGCGTTCGTCACGCGGATACCGTCACCTGCTGTACTGCCGCTTACTGTCACGTTGGAAAGACCGACGACGGTCACTGTAGCAGGTGCAGTGGCATCAATGCGAACCCCCATCCCGCCTGAAGTAACGGTGGCGTTCGTGAAGGAAATCGCTAAGGCGCCAAGAGTTGCGCTTGCGTCGAAGCCGTTGCCGGTCGAGGTGATCGTGTTGTTATTGGCGAGAACGGTGGTGCCGCTCGTGCTGCCCGCGTTCACGTCGATGCCTTCCGCACCGGCGCCGACGATCACGTTGCTGTAGATCGAAACGGTGCTCGCGGCGGCGAGGAACGGCGACGTGACGTCGATGGCGTTTCCGGTGCCGCTGCTCAGTGCGAGGCCGGCGACTTCAGCGCTGACACCCGGGACCGAGACGACGTCGCCGGTGCTCGAAACCGTCGGCAGCGCGCCGGCGGCGACGACCGTCGTCGGAGCGCCGTTGCCGTTGAGGTTGTGCGGCAGCACGAGGCCGACGCCCTGACCCCACAGACGCTGTCCCTGCTCGAGGGTGATGTTGCTGTTGAACGTCGAGGTGTGGACGAAGATGTAGTCGTTGTTGTCGTCCGGATCGCCGACCGCGTTGATCGGAGCGAACGAGTTGAACGGCGACGCCGAGGTGCCGTTACCTGCTGCGGCCGCGCCGTTCACGTACCAGATCATTTCGTGGAACGTGATCGTCACGGAGCCGTTCGCGCTTGCGGGCGCGCCGGCCGACGGCATGTCGGTGACGGTGTACTGGAACGCGCCGGACGTCGCGCCCGGAGACGGCTGGAACGAGAACGAGCCGTTCGCGTTCAGCGTGACCGTGCCGCCGGTGACCGAGCAGACGTACGGAGCAGTCGTGTCCGCGCAGCCGACGACGCCGGTGATCGCGAACGGATCGCCTTCGATCGTGTCGGCATCGTTATCGAGCACGCCCGTACCGCTGGTCGTCGTGTCGGCGACATTCGGCGTGGAGCCGGCCGCGAGATCGACACGAAGCTCGGTGTTGCCGAACGTCTCCCACGAGTCGTTGCCAGCCGACGGCGGATCGTTGATGCCGTTGACGGTGATCGTGAACATCACGGTCGCGCTGGTGTCGACGCCGCCGTTCGCAGTGCCGCCATTGTCCTGCGCGTAGAGCGAGATCGTCGCGCTGCCGAACGCGTTCGGTGCCGGCGTGAACGTGAGCACGCCGGTCGAGGAGATCGACGGCTGCACGCTGAAGAGACCATTGTTGTTGTTCGACGTGACGAACGTGACGGTCTGACCGCCTTCGCCCGGACCCGCGGAGATCGCGGTGGCCCACGTCGCCGAGTAGACGCCGCTGTCTTCGTTCACCGTGACGTTGCCGCCAGCTGTGAAGGACGGAGCGTCGTTCACGCCGTTGACGGTGATGGTGAACGTCTGCGTGGCCGAGGTGTCGTCGCCGCCGTTCGCGGTGCCGCCGTCATCCTGCAGGTAGACCGAAACCGTCGCGCTGCCGAAGACGTTCGCGGCAGGCGTGAACGTGAGCACGCCGGACGGCGAGATCGACGGCTGCACGCTGAAGAGCGCGTTGTTGTTGTTCGAGACGAAGAAGGTCACGTTCTGCGACGACTCGTTCGCCGGACCCGCGCTGATGCCCGTGGCCCACGCGGCCGAGTACGCGCCGCTGTCTTCGTTGACTGAGACATTGCCGCCGCTGGTGAACGACGGCTCGTCGTTGACCGGCGTGACGGTGATCGTGAACGTGACCGACGCGGACGTGTCGTCGCCGCCGTTCGCGGTGCCGCCGTCATCCGTCAGGTAGACCGTCACGGTCGCGGAACCGTTCGCGTTGACGGACGGCGTGAACGTG
>DASVNL010000710.1:0-1582 GCA_036383875.1 Thermoanaerobaculia bacterium | reverse complement strand
CCGAACGCATCAGGGGATTGTTCAGTCAACTATCGAATCGACCTGACGAACGACGGTCAACACGACTGGCAATTCATCAGCTCTCTGGCAAACCACGAAGAGGCCAGAACCAGGATCATCTCGCGACGAGGTTTCTGAAATCGGGCGGCTCGTGTCAGTGAGTCAATTAAGGGTCACGCCTCTTTGAGGAGCATTCGGAAACAATGAAAGCATACGACCTACGCCTAGAGATCCCGGCACGATCGTTCATCAATCACCAAATCCTGCAAACACCCACCTTGCAGCCTGCTCTTGATGCTGCGGCGGGCGAGCTTTTCGCCACGGCTCTTTACCGGGACCAGGGCTTGATCGCGGGTGAGTACCCTCTGTTCAATCAAGCACACGTCGTCTCCCTCCTCTATTGCCTCATCGTAGTTCCGAAAGAAATTCTTGGGCTGAACGCGGACGACGAATTGTTCCGAACTATGGACGCGCAGTCGGCGTTCGCGCAGTTCCGAATTCACGCAAGCCCATCGCCGAAACCCGAGACGGTTTCATATTCGCTCATCCATGCGTGGCGAAACTCCGTGAGTCATGCTCTCTTCGAGATCGACCCTCGAATGAATTTCCGCTTCTGGACCGAACGAAACCCGAAATGGGATTTCTCCGTGGCTCGCGACAACTTGATGAAGTTTCTCTCGCAATACGGCGCATTGCTGGCGAACGCGGCTCTTCGCGCTCGTGCGCTAAGCTCGGAATCGCTTGAAGAATGAAGTGGCCTAGCGCTCCGTCGTCGCGCGCGGACGTTCGTCGTTGCGGCACCACTCGCTCCAACTGCCGACAAACAAAGACGCGCCCTGCAAGCCCGCGGCTTCGAGCGCGAGCAGCGTGTGACACGCGGTGACGCCGGAGCCGCAGTGCACGATCAGGCGATCGACGGGCGTGTCGCCGAGGAGGTGTTCGTATTGCTGGCGCAACGCGGATGCGTCCTTGAAGCGATCGCCGTCGAGGTTCTCGGTGTACGGAAGATTCACGGCGCCGGGGATGTGTCCCGCGATCGGATCGATCGGCTCGGTCTCGCCGCGATATCGCGGCGTGCTGCGAACGTCGAGCACTTTCCACGATGGGTCTTCACGACGCGCGTCGACCTCGTCGATATTCACCGTGCCGCGTCGCCACGTCGTGACGGGATAGGGGTCGCGCGCGTTCGGCGCCGGCACGTCCGTCGTGAGCGCGAGTCCCGCGGCGCGCATGCCGCCGTCGAGCACCGCGACGGTTTCGTGTCCGACAGCCCGCAGCATCCACCACGCGCGCGCCGCGGCGTTCGCGCCGGATTGCTCGTCGTAGATCACGACTTCGGTTTCCGGTCCGATGCCCCACTCGCCGAGTTGCTGCGCCCAGCGCTCGATCGGCGGCAGCGGATGGCGTCCGCCGCGCGACGGATCATCCGGCGCGGCGAGCTGACGATCGGGATCAGCGTGAATCGCGTTCGGCAGATGACCGGCGTCGTACGCGACGCGCGGTCGCGCGTCGAGGAGCACGGCGTCGGGCGGAATGGTGTTCGTGATCGGATGCACGCCGTGACTATAACCGTGCACAATCG
>DASVNL010000709.1:0-2608 GCA_036383875.1 Thermoanaerobaculia bacterium | reverse complement strand
GCACCCGACGTCGCGCCGCTACAGATCGCGTTGATGGAGGACGAAGACGGTCATGTCGCGCTTCGGCGGATCCTGCCGTACCTGTTCTGGCCATCTGATGAAACCAGTCGCGAGGCGCTCAGCGTTGTCGCGGCGGTGATCGCGTCGGCGTCCGCCGAGGAGTTGCCGGAGATGGGAGAGACGGTGCGCGTTGCGTGGCGTTATGCGCGGCGCGAGCCGGAGTTCGTCGACGAGCTGTCCGGCACGCACGACTCGGCCGTGATGGCCGTGTTGTCGTTTCATCCGAGCGGCTATGTGCGCGAGCGCGTCGTGAGGCAGCTTGCAAAATTGCATGACGGATCGGAGGTTCGCTATCTGCTCCTGCGGCTGAACGACTGGGTGCCGCAAGTACGCGAGGTCGCGCGCAACGCCGTGAACGCACGGCTTCGGGGCGATTCCGTGACGGCGTTCACGCGCAACTTCGCGCTCGTTGCGCGAATCATTGCGGCGGAACGTGTGGACGTGAGCGGCGTGCTCGATCGAGTCGCGAGAGTGCTGGGAACCGATGCCGGCCGCGCCGCGATGCGCAACACGATCGAATCGTCGACGCTGCGAACTGCGCGCGCCTTCGCTCGATTCGTGATCGAACGCGTGCCCGATGGACTGCCGGTCATCGTTCGCGCTGGTGCGGAATCGCGCGATCTCGTGATCCGCGCGTGGGTTGCGGCCAGCGCGATGCGCGCCGTGCCTCATGAGGAGGCGTTGCCACTCCTGCAGCGTCTCTCGGCGGATTCATCGCCTGCGGTGCGACGCGTATCGCTCATCGCGCTCGCGGAACATTTCAGCCACGAAGCGCAGTCTCATCTGCTGCGTGCCGTCCTCGATTCCAGCGCGTCGATCCGAGAGATCGCGCGATTTCATTTGCGGGGGCCGATCGATTTTCGCGCGATGTACCTGGACGCAATGAGCGCGGCCACGACTCCGCGCGCACTTGCGACGGCGATCTCCGGACTGGCCGAAGTGGGAGTGGGTGCGGACGCGGAGATCGCGGTGCCGTACCTGGTGAAACGAAACGCGACGGTGCGGCGTGCTGCATTGAAGTGTGTGATGAAACTTTCCGCGGCGACGTTCGGAGAGCAGGCTCTCCGGATGCTCGAAGATCCCGCGCCGCGCGTCTCGGCGGCTGCGCGCGATTCATTGCGGAATGCCGTCCCGATGGATCACGCGCGTCTGGACGCGGTGATCGCCGAGTCACCCTACAAGCACGCGCGCATCAACGCCGTCCACTTGCTTACGCGGCTCGGGAAGTGGCAAGCGATCTCCTCGCTGCTGCAGGCCTCCATGGTTGCGGACGACGCGGTGGCGTCGCTGGCGAGATCCTATGTTCGCGTGTGGAACAGGAACTACAACCAGACCCAGACGTTCCCGTCACCGCGCGAAGTGGATCGAATCACCGCAGCGCTGTCGAACGCGGAAACCGTGCTGGACGCCAAAGACCTCGCGGAGATCCGGTTCGCCCTCAAAGCCTTTGTCCGAGCATGAGCTCGTCGCCCTAGTCTCTCCTGGCACCGCCAACCGGAACTACAATCCGCGGCCGATGCTCACTATGTCCCCCCGGCGTCGCTGGATCGTCACGATCGGCGTCATGACCGGAATGCTCCTCGCGGCTCTCGAGGCTACGGTCGTCGGCACGGCGATGCCGACCATCGTGGCGGCTCTCGGCGGGCTCGCGCACTACTCCTGGGTCTTCTCCGCCTACCTTCTGACCTCGACCGTCACCGTGCCGGTGTGGGGCAAGCTCTCCGATCTCTTCGGCCGTCGCCGGCTGTTTCAGATCGGCGTGGCCGTGTTCATCGTCGGCAGCGCCGCGTGCGGCTTCGCGCAGTCGATGACGCAGCTCATCGTCGCGCGCGCCGTGCAGGGCGTCGGCGCGGGCGCGCTCGTGCCTCTCGCGATGACGATCATCGGCGACATCTTCACGCTGCAGGAACGCGCGAAGATGCAGGGTCTCTTCAGCGGCGTCTGGGGCGTGTCGAGCGTCTTCGGACCGCTCGTCGGCGGCTTCATCACCGATCAGCTTTCCTGGCGCTGGGTGTTTCTCATCAACCTTCCGGTCGGCATCGCCGCCGCCGCGATCATCGGCATCGCGCTCAAAGAACCGCCGCGCCACGAACGCCCCACGATCGACTACCTCGGTGCGACAGTCCTCACCGGCGCGATGACTCTGCTGCTCCTCGTCCTCGGCGCGCAGGACGTCCTGACCGTGCGCAACGTCGTGCTCCTCGCGGTCGTCGTCGCGTCGGTCATCTGGTTCGTGCAGATCGAGAAGCGGGCGAAAGATCCGGTCGTGCCGCTGGAGCTCTTCCGCAATCGCGTCGTCGCAGTCGCGGTCGGCGTCGGATTCCTCGCAGGCATCGCGATGTTCGCGGCGATCACGTTCGTGCCGCTGCTCGCGCAGGGCGTGTTCGGCGCGAGCGCGACCGAAGCGGGATCGGTCCTCACGCCGCTGATGCTGTCGTGGGTCCTCGCGTCGATCGTCGGCGGGCGTTTGCTGATCAAGCTCGGATCGCGCACGCTCGTGTTCTCCGGTCTGATCTCGATGATGATCGGCTTCATCGCACTGGCGATG
>DASVNL010000708.1:0-3883 GCA_036383875.1 Thermoanaerobaculia bacterium | reverse complement strand
GCCGAAACGGAAAGGACGCCCGCGAGAATCGCGATCGCGAACCACGAAACGATCATGCGGCGCTGCCACCCTCCGATGCGCCACACGGCGACGCAGCCGCAAAGCAGCAACACGCCGGTGATCGGATCGAGCATCGGAAAGCGCGGGTACGCATCGCGCGCATACGCCGCGCCGCGCACGTGAAACATCAACAGGTGCGCGGCGACGTTCTCGCCGAGGGTGGCCCACGGATCGGGACGTCCGAAGATCGAAACCTCACGCGAGCGGAGATTGAGTTGCTCCGCGCGATCGCGCATCAGCACGACGTAGAACGGTCCGGCGATGACGAGCGCGGTCACCGCGAGAAGCGTCACGCGTCGCATCGCGTTGCGGCGCGGCTTCGTCACCACGACCTCCCACGCCTGCCAGAGCAGCGCGTGTGCGAATACGAGCCGCGACGCGACGTACGTGTACAGCGACAGTCCGATCGCGGCACCCGCGCCGATCGCAGCGCGTTCGTGATTCGCATCGCGCCGATGCGCACGCGCGAGCCACGCCAGCGCCGCGAGTTGCAGCGCCATCATCAGCACCTGAACCCACCCAGTGCGTCCGGTACGAACGGCCCAATGCGAAACCGCAAGCAGAAACGCAGCGAGAAACCCGGTGCGACGTCCGCCGGTTTCGTAGCCGAGCCAGCCGAGCAGCGCCACGCACACGAGGCTCGGAATCACGGAGACGAGACGGATGCCGAGAATCGAGTCGCCGCCAAGCGCCATCATCGCGGAGGCCGCGGCGAGGTAGAGGTTCGACGTCTCGACCCACCCCTTGCGGACCAGCGGGATCGCGCCGAGCCACGAGGCGTTCGGATCGCTCCGCCACTGCAGAACGCTGCGCGCGGCGTGGACCTCGTCGATGTACAGGCCGGGCGGGACGCTCTCGATCTGCCAGAGCCGGAATCCCAGCGCAATCAATGCGATGGCGCCGGCGAGGAGCGCCGCGCGCGTCCGGCGACCTTGAAGAAAATCGGGCAACAAGCCAAGCTTAGCAGCCGATTTTTCTTTACGTTCCTGGTTCCCTCCTGTAAATAGTTATCTCCACTTTCATCCAAAACATCCATGGACGCCTTTCTTTCCGCGGCGATTGCGTACCCGACGGTGGTTTTCACCGTGCTGCTCGGGTTCTTTCTGCTTTACGCAGTGGCGACGGTATTGGGCGCGGCGGACATCGAGTGGCTCGATGGCGCGCTGGGTGTGGACGACGTGAACGACAGCGTGCTCGAAGGAGCACTGTCGATGCTCGGAGTGTCGAGCATTCCGATCACGATCGTCGCGGGTGTGGCCACGATCTTCGCGTGGCTGTCGAGCTTCTTCGCCGATCGCTTCCTGCCCGACTCGTTGCTCCTCGACACCGGGATCTTCGTCGGCGCCGGCGCCATCGGACTGCTCGCGAGCTCGATCGTCGTTCGTCCGTTGAAGGGACTGTTCCAGGTCGTCGACGGGCCGCATCGCGCGCAGATCGTCGGAAAAATCGCCGAGGTGCGCTCGCTGCGTGTCGACGGTCACTCCGGAACTGCGGACATCGGTGGCTATATCGCCGAGGTGCGGTGCTTCCGCGAAAACATGCTCACGATCGGCAGCAAGGCGATCGTTTATGACTATGACCCCAAAGAAGGGCTCTACCACGTGGGACCGATCGACGCGTCGATCGCCGAGGTAGATGCCGTGCTCGCGCCTCGTCCGCAGGCCGAGCTCTGATCGCAAGGAGAAAACATGGACCTGATTGTTGCCGTGATCGTCGGAGTAGCCCTGCTCGTCATGACGCTGTTCGTCATCGGCGTGATGATTGCCAAGTTCTACCGCAAGGTCGAACAGGGGAAGGCGCTCATCGTGAACAAGATGAAAGCCGAGCCCGAGGTGACGTTCACCGGCGCGACGGTGCTGCCGATCATTCATAAGGCCGAGGTCATGGACATCTCGGTCAAGACGATCGAGATCGACCGCCGCGCGAAAGACGGCCTGATCTGCCGCGACAACATCCGCGCCGACATCAAGGTCACGTTCTTCGTGCGCGTGAACAAGACCGTCGAGGACGTGATCAAAGTCGCGCAGTCGATCGGCTGCGTGCGCGCGTCCGATCCGCTCACGCTCGAGGCGCTCTTCAGCGCGAAGTTCTCGGAAGGCCTGAAGACCGTCGGCAAGCAGCTCGACTTCGTCGACCTCTACACGAAGCGCCATGAGTTCCGCGACGCGATCATCACGCTCATCGGCCGCGATCTGAACGGCTACGTCCTCGAGGACGCGGCCATCGACTACCTCGAGCAGACGCCGATCGTGAATCTCGATCCGATGAACATCCTCGACGCGCAGGGCATCCGCAAGATCACGGAGCTCACGTCGACGGAGCACGTGAAGACGAACGAGTTCCAGAACACCGAGAAGAAGCTGACGAAGAAGCAGGACGTCGAGGCCGCGGAAGCGATCCTCGAGCTCGATCGGCAGCAGGCCGACGCGACGGCGAAGCAGCAGCGCGAGATCGAATCGGTCCGCGCGCGCGAAGCCGCCGAGCTGCACAAGATCCAGGCCGAAGAGCATCAGCGCGCCGAAGCCGCACGCATCGCGTCCGACGAAGCGATTCAGGTCGCCGAGCAGAACAAGATGCGCCAGGTCGAAGTCGCACAGAAGAATCGCGAGCGCGTGGTCGGCATCGAGACGGAGCGCGTCGAGAAGGATCGCGTGCTCGAAGCGGTGTCGCGCGAGCGCGCCGTCGAGCTGTCGCGCATCGACAAAGAGAAGGCGCTCGAAGTGGAGCGCAAGAACATTCAGGACGTCATCCGCGAGCGCGTGATCGTCGAGCGCTCGGTGGTCGAAGAGCAGGAGCGCATCAAGACGGTGCAGGTCACGGAAGACGCGAAGCGCAGCCGCGATGCGGTGATCATCGCCGCGGAAGCCGAGGCGCAGGAGAAGCTGGTGAAGGACATCAAGGCCGCGGAAGCCGCGGAGCAGGCGTCCGTGCACCACGCGAAGGAGCGCGTCACGCTCGCGGAAGCGTCGCTCGAAGCGGCGGATCGCGAGGCGCGCGCGAAGATGCGCATCGCCGAGGGCGTGCAGGCCGAGGCTGCGGCGTCGGGACTCGCGGATGCGAAGGTGAAGGAAGCCGACGCGATCGCGACCGAGAAGCAGGGACTGGCGCAGGTCCGCGTGCGCGAGGCGCAGGCCGCCGCGATGCACAAAGTCGGCGCCGCCGAAGCGTCGGTGTTGCGCGACAAGGCACTCGCTGAGGCGCAGGGCATCCAGGAGAAGCTGGTCGCGGAAGCGCACGGCATCGAGAAGAAGGCTGCCGCGATGAAAGAGCTCGACACGGCATCGCGCGAACACGAAGAGTTCCGCCTGCGCATCGAGAACGAGCGCACGCTCGGCGTCGAACAGATCCGCGCGCGCCTCGAAGTCGAACAGGCCAAAGCCCAGATCCTCGGCGAAGCCCTCAAGTCCGCGAAGATCGACATCGTCGGCGGCGACGGCCAGTTCCTCGACCGCCTCGTCAACTCCGTCGGCATGGGCAAAGCGGTGGAGTCGTTCCTCGCCGAAAGCGAAACCGCACAAGCGATTCTCGATCGGTTGGGAGTGAAGAAGCCCTCGACCGAGTCCGTCGTCGTGCCTAGCGCAAGCGCGAAGGTTCCGGTGGTACGCGCGGATTAGTTGGCGGTTGGCAGTTGGCGGTTGGCGGGAGACCCCCAGCCGCCCACGTGCCTCATCCCCCGACAACTGACAACCGACAACCGACAACCACAATGATCGAACAGGGCACCTACGAAGTCCTCCGCGAGCGACTGGCCGGGAACGGCAAGGCGCTCGGTGCGAAGGCGGAGCGTCTCAACAAACGCCGCATCGAGTTGTTCGGCGGCGCG
>DASVNL010000707.1:0-1897 GCA_036383875.1 Thermoanaerobaculia bacterium | reverse complement strand
TTGCACGGATTCTTCGGATCGTTCGGCACGGACTTTTGCGGGTCCTTCAGATCCTCTTCCGTCACGCACGCCTCGTACGTGAACGGCGGCATCTTGACCGGCATGTTCGGCATTTCCATCTGGATGGTCGTGCGCCACTTGCCCGGCTTCTGCGGATTCGTCGCCGCGCTCGCGGAGAGCGTCATCGCGAGTGCGACCAGCGCGTACGGCATGAGTTTCTTCGTCATCGTGCGTCTCCTCTCAGGGGTTCACGGACCCCGCGAAGTTCATCTGTCCATTCTCGATCTTGATCATCGCCACGGACTTGATCGGATTGCGATCCGCGCCCATGGTGATGTTCCCCGAAACGCCCACGTAGTCCTTCGTCGCCGCGATCTCGTCGCGAATCTTTTTGCGATCGAGCGACTTCGCCCGCTTCGCCGCGAGCGCGAAGATGTGCACCGCGTCGTATCCGAGCGCAGCCGTCGCCTCGGGCTTCTTGCCGTGGCGTTTCTCGTACTCGGAGACGAACTTCTTCACGACGTCGCGCGTGTCGCCGACGAAGTAGTGATCCGAAAAGTACGAGTTCTCGATCGCGCGTCCGCCGATCTGGATGACTGTCGGCGAGTCCCAGCCGTCGCCGCCGAGGAGCGGCACCGTGATGCCGAGGTCGCGGGCCTGGATCGCGATCTGCCCGACTTCCGTGTAGAAGCCGGGGATGAACAGCGCCTGCGGCTTCGCGTTGCGGATCGCGGTGAGCTGCGGACGGAACTCCGAGTCGCCGCCCGCGTAGCTCTGCTCCGCGACGATCTTCCCGCCCGCGGCTTCGAACTCCTTGCGGAACACGCCCGCGAGGCCGATCGAGTAGTCGTTCTTCTTGTCGACGAGGATCGCGGCCGTGTCGAGCTTGAGGTCGCGACGCGCGAACGCCGCGAGCGCCTTGCCCTGGTACGGATCGGTGAAGCAGACGCGGAAGATGTAGTCGCCTTTCTCCGTGACGGCCGGGTTCGTCGAGGAGGGCGAGATCATCGGGACGCCGTTCGCCTGCGCGATCGGCGCGGCGGCGAGCGACTGGTTCGACGAGTTCTCGCCGACGAGCGCGACGACGTTGCTTCCCGTGATGAGCTTGGTCACGACCGTTGCGGCCTCTTCGGCACGCCCCTGGTCGTCTTCGATGAGCAGTTGGATCTTGCGGCCGTCGATGCCGCCTGCAGCGTTGATCTCATCCGCGGCGATGCGCGCGCCCTGCACGGTCGACGTACCGAACGCGGCCTGGTCGCCCGTGAGCGCACCATACACGCCGACTGGAATATCGCCTGTCGCGTCTGTCGTTTGGGCTTCGCGGCCAGGTCGGCAGGCCAGCGCCACGAGTGCGCCTGCCAGCAGGATCAGTTTCTTATTCACGTTCCGTTCTCCTCGGCGCGCGAGTTTATCCCCAAGTCGTGAGTTGCTGTTTGTTGGTTCCGGAGAGCGATCGTTTCGCGGAACGACCAATCGGTAACACGCAACATCCTGAAAGGATCGAAATGAACGCAAACGACATTCGCAAAGGCATCGTAATCATGTTCGAGGGCGACCTCTGCAAGGTGATGGATTTCCGCCATCACACGCCGGGCAACCTCCGCGCAATGGTTCAGGCCAAGCTCCGCAACCTCCGCACGGGCAACCAGTTCGAGCACCGCTTCCGCTCCAACGACGACGTCGAGCAGGCGTACATCTCCCAGCACGAGATGGAGTACATGTACTCGGACGGCCACTCGCACCACTTCATGAACACCGAGAACTACGAGCAGATCGAGATCAGCGAAGACGATCTCGGCGACGCCGCGGCGTGGCTCGAGCCCGGCCTCAAGCTCCAGGTCCAGTTCCACGAGACCAAGCCCCTCGGCGTCGAACTGCCGAAAACCATCCGCGCGCG
>DASVNL010000706.1:0-4916 GCA_036383875.1 Thermoanaerobaculia bacterium | reverse complement strand
TAGTCCTCGGGGTTCGCGCTGAAGACCAGCACGATGTCCATCGGAATGCGAATCGGAAAGCCGCGAATCTGCAGGTCGCGCTCTTCGAGAATGTTCAGCAGCGCGACCTGGATGCGCGGCGCGAGATCGGGCAGTTCGTTGATCGCGAAGATGCCGCGATTCGTGCGCGGGATGATGCCGTAGTGGATGACCTCTTCGTCCGCGTACGTGAGCCGCTGATTCGCAGCCTTGATCGGATCGATGTCGCCGATGAGATCCGCGACCGTGACGTCGGGCGTCGCGAGCTTCTCGCGATATCGCTCATCGCGCGACATCCACGCAATCGGCAACGCATCGCCGAGTTCCGCCGCGAGTCGGCGGCAGCGTTTACACGTCGGCTCGAACGGCGAGTCGTTGATCTCACACCCTTCGATCACCGGAACGCGTTCGTCGAGCAGTTGCGTGAGCGATCGCAGGATGCGCGTCTTCGCCTGACCGCGCAGTCCGAGCAGGATGATGTCGTGCTTCGAAAGGATGGCGTTGTGAATCGCCGGAATGACCGTCCGCTCGTATCCGTGGATGCCGGGGAATGTGTTCTCGCCGCGCGCGATGCGAGCCAGAAGATTCGCGCGCATCTCGTCCTTGACGGAGCGAACGCGGTATCCGGAAGAGCGGAGTTCAGCGAGCGACAGGGACATCGTTTGAGATTAGCACGCGCTACGCTTCCGGTTTCGTCGCTTCCTCATCGCGATTGAACGTGTTCATCGCTCGTTTCAGATCTCCGCGCGCGAACAGCACCAGCGCGTCGACGGAGCGTTCGATCGCGCGATCGACGAGCGGCTGTTCCTCCGGTGTGAAGGGATCGAGGACGTGGTCGCGGAGCTTCGCGTCGCCGGGGCCGCCGATGCCGATGCGGAGACGCGGGAACTTTTCGCTGGCGAGCTCGGAGATGATCGAGCGCATGCCGTTGTGCGTTCCCGCGGATCCGTTCGGACGGATGCGCAATTTGCCTAGCGGCAGGTCGATGTCGTCGTACACGACCATCAACTCTTCCGTCGATTCGAGATACGCGTTCGTCAGCAGACGAACCGCGTCGCCGGACAGATTCATGTACGTCAGCGGTTTCGCACACATCACGCTGCCGCCGGCCACGCGGCCGGTGCCGGTCATCGCGCTTTTCTCGTGCTTGTTCAGCTCGATGCGGAACTTGCGGGCGAACGCGTCGAGCACCATCCAGCCGACGTTGTGCCGCGTGCGCTCGTACTCCGCGCCGGGATTGCCGAGACCGACGATCAGTTTCATGCGGCGCGTACGATAAACCAACCGCGACACTGGCAGAGCCTCTGCATTAAGCTGCGCAACCGTCCGCCATGGAAAAACGGCAGCGCCTCGTCATCATCGACGACAACGCGAATGATTTGCAGGTGACCCGGCGATTCCTCGAACGCCGCGGCTACGACGTTGCGCCCGCGCAGTCGGGCGAAGAAGGTCTCGCGCTCGCGAGGCAGCAGATCCCCGACGCGATCATCGTCGACTATCGCATGCCCGGCATGGACGGCTTCGAAGTCGCGCGACGCATCAAAGCGGACGCCGAGCTCCACACGATCCCCGTGCTGATGCTCACGGGCGCCGACTCCGCGGACAACGTCGTCGAAGGTCTCGGCGCGGGCGCGGACGACTTCGTCACCAAAGGCTCGGACATCGAAGTGCTCGTCGCCCGACTGCGCGCGCTGCTGCGCGTGAAGGCGTATCAGGACCAGCTTCGCCGCATGAATCAGCAGATGACGCGCGACCTCCAGATCGCGCGACGCGTGCAGCAGGCGCTGGTGCCGCAGGGCACGTTCTCCGCGCCGCGCATCGAGATCCGCTCGGCGTACATCCCGAGCGAAACGCTGTCCGGCGATTTCTACGACTACTTCGCGCTCGACGATCGCACGTACCTCTTCGTCGCCGACGTCTCCGGACACGGCCTGCCCGCGGCGATCCTGGTGTCGCTACTGAAAAGCTACATTCACACCGAGGCGGCGACGGATCGCTCGCTTGCGGAGTTCATGACGCGGCTGAACGACTTCCTGTTCAGCGTCAGCCTCCCCTCGCAGTTCGCGACGGCGGCGCTGTTTCGCGTGCAGGACGGAAATCTCGTCTACTCGAACGCCGCACATCCGCCGTTCCTCCTCCACAGCCGCGCCACCGGTCGCGCCACGCTGCTCGAGCAACCCTCGAATCTCCTCGGCGCGATGCCCAACATGCCG
The DNA here is from genome assembly GCA_036383875.1 of Thermoanaerobaculia bacterium. Taxonomy (GTDB): domain Bacteria; phylum Acidobacteriota; class Thermoanaerobaculia; order Gp7-AA8; family Gp7-AA8; genus QHVT01. The sequence continues at coordinate 2,685 of DASVNL010000706.1, read as the reverse complement.
TTCGAAGAGCACACGCTGCAGGTCGCCCCGGGCGACACGCTGTTCGTCTACACGGACGGACTGACGGATCGCATCAACCGCTCCGGAGACTTCTACTCGATCGATCGCGTCGCGGCAGTGATGGAAAAGTCAGCCGGCGCCGACATGACGACGCTCTACGACTCGATCTACGCGGACGTCACCGAGTTCTCGGCCACGGAAGAATTCAAGGACGACATTGCGTTCGTTGTGACGCGTTTCCACTGACGCGCGTCTCAAGATCGCGATGAAAAAGTTTCTCCCGCTGATTCTCCTGCTGGCCCCGCTTGTGTTCGCCGCGGATGCAACGCCGCCGCGCCACGTGTTCCCCGACGACTACACACCGCAGTCGTGCGCGCCAAAGAACATCTGCCGCACGGTGCCGACCGCGAACTTCGGACCGCTCGCCAAGCTGCGCGGCTACGCGCTGCCGCAGGAGTGGGTGGTCGCGCATCGCGACGAGATGCAGACGTTGATGCATCCGCTGTGCGAGAAGGTCGCGAACTGCCTCACGGTGCAGGGCAATCACTGGGTGTGGTGCAAAGACATCCTCGCCGAGGAGTTTCCGGCGACGTGTGCGCACTTCACGGATCCGAAAGACCAGGAACGCTGCCGCTACTTCTCCGTCGTCTTCTTCCTCGGCCAGGACGACGCCACGCGCCTCAGTCACCCCGACGCGCAGGCGTGTTCCGCCGAACAAAACAAGGGCCGCACCGTCGAGGGCAAACTCGATTACTGGATCGTACCTGCGGTGCTGCCGATCGGCTTCGACGGCAAAGTCACCGTGCATGCGATCGACAGCGAGACGCACATCCCGGTCATGGGACATCTCACCGTCGACGCGAGCCGCTTTCGTCCGACCGACACTGTCGACGGCACGCCGCTCACCGGTTACGCGCAGCGCTACAAGCTCGAACTGAAGCGTGTCGTGCGCGCCGACGGACATCGCGACGTCGAAGTGCCGGTCGTGACGCTCACGGCTCCCGGCTATCGCACCGAAACGTTCAAGCTGCCCGTCGCGACGTCCGAGATGGTGCTCGAGATGAAGCCGAAGACGCTGAAGCGCGGCAAGAACAAAGTCACGATCTCGGCGCACGACTCCGTGACCGGCAAGGCCATCGACGCACGCGTGATGGGCGACGACCGCGTTCTCGGCAAGACGAACGTCCCGTTCGAAGTCGAGTGGAAGAAGGGGCAGGAGTCGCCGGAGATTTGGGTGACGTCGCTCTACAACATCTACGACGACGTGGTGCTGTTCCCGAAGACGAAGTAGCTATTCGTCATCTGCATCGAGCAGCTCTTCGACGTCGCGCTCGTCCATCAACTCCTGCGTGATGCCGGCATAGCGCTTCGTGCCGTAGTACCACGCAGCGTCGATCTCCGGCTCCGCGGGGAACGTGCCGTCGTAGACGAAACACTCGAGCGAGCGCAGTCGTCCGTTGTGCACGTGCACCGACGTGTCCGCGGGCGTCTCCGCGCCCTTGAGCTGCACTTGCAGATCGTCGAGATGCAGAAGCTTCCGCTCGATCGCGGCGACAGTCGCGGGGACTTCGTAGCGCGTCACGAAGCCGGTCGCGGTGATCTCGCGATCGCGCACCGTCGCGGCGGCGTACTGCGCGCGCAGCGACTCGAGCACCGGATCGTCGCCCGCGAGGAGCGCTGCCATGACTTGCGATTCAAACTGCTCGATCTTCATTACGCGATGCGCTGCAACAACTCGACGGCTTGCGGCTTCTTCTCGTAGCGTACGTCCGTCGCGGCGATCTTCTCGAGATATTTGCGCGCCTCGCCCGATTCATTGCGGCGGAGGTGGCAGCGGGCGATCCAGAACCAGGTGTCGACGACGTACTCGTTCTCGCTGAAGCGATGCGTCTGCACCGCGCGATCGAACGACTTCACGGCGTCGTCGTATTTTTCCTGCGCGTAGTAAATGCGGCCGAGGTGCGAGAGCGCGTCGAAGTAGTCGAAGGAGTTCTGATCGACGTTGCCCGCGACGCGTGTGTAAAACCCTTCGGCCTCGCCGTACTGGCGGCGATCGAAGTGAATCGCGCCGCAGAACAAAAGCGCGTTGCGAAAAAAGTATGAGTTGAAGAAGGGCTTGTTCTCGTCGAAGAGCGCAAGCGCTTCGGCGAAGAGATGCAGCGCCTCGTCGTGATCCTGCAACGCGTACGAGTTCAGAGCCTTGAGTGCGAGCGCCTGCGCGGTCACGTTGTCGTTCGCGGAGTAGCGCAGCGATTGCTCGTGCAACTCCTTCGCTTTGACGTAGTCCGCTTCGTCGTGGGAGAGATGGCCGAGGATGACGTACGACTTGTACTTGATGTCGTTCGCCTCGTCGCTCTCCTCCGACGCACACGCCGCGCTGAATCCCTCACGTGCTTTCGCGAGATCGCCGGCATACAGCGCGGCTACGGCGCGGAAGTAGATCGATTCGAGTGTCGTGAGCACCGGCGTCTTCTCGCGACTGACGTCGTCGATGAAGCGCGTGACGAGTTGGGCGAGCAGCCGGTTTTCGGACGTGGGATCGACGATGAAGTTCTGCAGGTAGACGAGCCGGTTCTCGAGAATGCGCATCATCTCGAGCATCACCGTCACGCGCTGCTGATCGTCCCCGACTTCGCGAAACATCGACGAGAGCTGGCGCTGCAGAGACTGGTACCGTGAGTCGTA
>DASVNL010000705.1:0-5092 GCA_036383875.1 Thermoanaerobaculia bacterium | reverse complement strand
GCGCGATTTCCCCGACGACTACAACCCGCCGGCGCGTCTCGCCGCGGCGTACAAAGCGATGAAGCAGTACGACAAGGCACTGGCCGCGTCGGATCGCGCGCTCGCGAAAGTCTACGGACCGCGCAAGCTCGCGGTGCTCAGCGTGCGTGCCGACATCTACGTGGCCGCGGGCGATGCGAAAGCCGCGCGCGAGACGATCGTGCAAGCGATCGAGTTCGCGAAGGCACTACCCGAAGGTCAGCGCAGCGAAGGCCGGATCAAGTCCTTCGAGAAGCGTCTCGAAAAAATGCCGTAGAGGATCAGGAGGGCGATCGCGATTCCAGTGATCGCCCTCCCGATCACGAACCCGCGCGGCAGATATTCGAGCTCGACGCGGTGCGTTCCGGCCGGAACGTGAACTCCGACGAACGCGTGATTCGCGAACTGCGTCTTCACGCGACGCCCATCGACAGTCGCGCGCCATCCCTTCCACGCGGGCACGGAGACTACGATCCAGCCGTCGCGCTCCATCGTCGCGGCGATGTCGAACGATCGCAGCGACTGCGTGAACGTCACGCGACCCGGTCCGTTGTCACGCTCGTACGGCTGCGCATCAGCTTCGATCCACGCTCGCTCGCGGAAGTCGGACTCGGCGCTCATCTGTGCGAGCGTGTTCTGCGCCGATTCGCCGATGCGCACGCGCCGCGGAAGAAACACGCGTTCGATGGCGCGCGTGTTTTCGAACAACAGCGTGCCGGGTTGTCGCGCGACTTCGCGCCAGCCGTCCGGCGGCGGATCGCGATCCCACGTGATCGCGTAACGCACGTTGAGAAACGAGAGGAACGGCCGCGTGAGATCGTCGACGCGGTTGAACCACACGGGCTGATGAATCGACCAGAGCGGATATGTCTCGTGATAGCGCCGGAACGTCATCGCCTGATAGCCGCGCACGTCTTCGAGTCCGTACATCGCGCTCGTGCCGGGGATGAACGCGAGTCCGTGTCCGGTGATGCGGAACGGCTCGCGAATCGTGCGCAGCGATTCGAAGATCGGGATCGGCGGATACGCGGCGCTCTGTTCAAACGAGTGATAGATCCCGCCGACGCTGATCACTCGCTGAATCAGCAGCAGTCCGAGGAACAGGGGCGCTGCGCGTCGCGTCGCGATCGCAAGCAACGCCAGCGCGACCCCCGCGACTTCTGCAGCGATCACGAAGCGTCCCCACTCCGGCGCGTCGTGATTCACAAGCGCTGAACGCGACGCGAGCATGTTGCCCGCCGCGATCACGATCAATGTCGCGAACAACGTGATTGCCAGTCCGCGACGATCGTCGCGTCGCAGAAACTCTTCGACGCCGAAGGCCGCGAGCATCACCAGCGCGAACGCGGCCGCGAACGAGAAGCGTTCGTTGAGTGCGACGTCGAGCAGCGGAAGTTTCTGCAGCGCGCGTGCGATCGGCATCCACTCCGCGTGCGCGAGCAGTCCGAACAACGCGACACCCGCGAAGAACCACGACTCCGCGCGCCGCACGCGCCAGACCGCGTAGATCGCGAGTGCGAGGATGATGCTGCCCACTGCGCTCGTGTCGACGGGCAGCGCGCCGAACGTCCACTTGCGCGCGTGCAGATACGGAACGACGTCCGTCGCGATGCGCGCGAGCACCTGTTCATTCGACACGCCGCGCGGCGTGTTCGCGAACGTGCCGGTGCGCGTCGCGTGCTCCATCGTCTGCGGCGCGGCTTCGAGAATCGGCAGGAGAAAGATCGCGGTCAGCGCGAGTGCGGTGAGTCCCGACACGATCGCGATGAGGATCGCGCGACGACTGCGCAACGTCAGCACGTGCGCGCCTGCGATGACGACGACATGCAGCGCAGTCTCGGGATGTCCCGCCAAAAGTAGCAGCGTGAACGCACACGTGAGGAGTCCGAATGATGCGCGGCGAAGGCCGAGGAGAACGAGCGGCAGAAAGGTCCAGGCGAGTCCGAGGGGCCAGAGGATGAAGAATGCGATCGACGTCGCGCAGGTGAATCCGGCGGCGGCGATCAGCGCGGCGACGTCGCGACATCCGAGGTCGCGGGCGAAGAGATATGCGCCGAGTGCGGCGAGAAAGTGCGCAATCGCCGCGGAGAACGTGAGACTCAGCGGCACGGGCAACAGCAACGCGAGCAGCGTGAACGGCGAATACGGAGCGGACTGCGCGGACGCGGCCAGGATGTCGCCGGAGAGGATGAACGGATTCCAGAGCGGCCACTCTCCGCGCGCGAGCGAATGTCGCACGGCCTGACGCCACGGGATCATCTGGCCGTAGAGGTCGGACAGCATCGCGTTGTGCAGCACGCCGATGCCGTGTTCCGCCTTCATGTGATTCAACGGCTGCGTCGTGTACGGCAAATCGACCGGACCGTAGACGCGCGACGTGAGCAACGCGTGGCCGGTGAAGACGAACGGCAATAGATAGAGGATGAGCGCGGCCAGTCGCGGAATCGGCGCGACGAAGCGATGCGCGAGAAATAGCAGCGCGAGCGCAGTCAGCGTGTAGAGGAGCAGAGCCATCAGCGTCGCGCGTATTTGAAGATCGTGTAGAGGATCCACCAGCCGGCTTTGGCGACGCCGGTGACGGTGCCGCTGATTTTCGACTTGCCGACGCGCCTGCGATAGCGCACCGGCACTTCGACGATGCGCGCGTGCAACTGCAGCGCGCGCACCTGCATCTCGACGGTCCAGCCGTAGCGGCGATCGCGCATCGCGATGCGGTCGAGCAGGTCGCGGCGAATGGCGCGGAATGGCCCGAGGTCGGTGTAGCGATGGTTGTAGATCAGGGCGATGAGGCGCGTTACGAGCCAGTTGCCGAAGCGCTGTTGCGGAGTCAGCGCGCCGGCCTCGATCGTCGTGCGCGCGCCGATCACGAGATCGGCGTCGCCGTTCGCGATCGGTTGCAACAACAGCGGGATCTCCGCAGGATCGTCGGAGCCGTCGGCATCCATGAACAGCACGATTTCGACGTCTTCCGCGATTCGTGTCAGCGCACCCGCACAGGCCGCGCCGTACCCGCGCTCGGCGACATGCACCACTTCCGCGCCACCTGCTCGCGCGACGTCGGCCGTCGCATCGCGGCTGCCGTTGTCGCCGACGATCACGTCGCGGACGAGGGTGCGGTCAATGGATCCGAGGAGCGGGCCGATGGCGGATTCTTCATCCAGCGCGGGGATGATGAGAGCGACGACGGGCACCTAACGCATTGTAAAGAAAACAAATCAGGCCGCCCTGTCGGGGGCGGCCTGATTTGTTAATGGGTTCGGACCGAGAGTCGACGCTATGGACGGCTTGTGGGCAGCCGTATGGTCAGCCGTGGGAAATCGAGAGAGAGAGATTCGCAGGCCCCGCGACTTCGTCAGATCCGCTTCGGAGAGCTGCCAACCCTCACCGAACCCGAATGCATGATAGTGCATTTAATCCGTATTGTCTACTATTCCTTCATTCATGACTCTCATCCTTTCCCTATCGCCGCAAGATCAACCTGCGCGCAAAGTACGCCGCGCCGGAAATCCCGATCAGCACGGCCACGATGCAGAGCACGCGCGACGTGCCGGGAAAGAGATGCGGGTAGCGAATCATGTTGAGCACGAGAATGCCGCTCACGATCAGATAGAGCGCGATGCGCACGGCGTAGAGGATCGGCGCGGGACGTCGCGCGCGGATGGTGTCGCTCCACATGATCCAGAGCATCACCGTGATCGTGGCCATGGCCATCGCGATTGGACTGATCATCCGAGTTTCCCGTACGCCTCCGCGTCGTAGCCGAAGATCGCGTCCTTCTTCGACAGCACGAGCGGCCGCCGCATGAGGTTCGGATCTTCGAGCATCAAGTCGATGGCTTCACTCTTCGACAGGTTGCGCGCGCCGAGGTTGCGGGCCTTGTAGGCAGGGCTGCGCGTGCTCAGGACGCTGTCGAGTCCGAGCTCGTCGATGAGGCGCGAGAGGAGCTCACGCGACGGCCGTTCTTTGGCGAGGTTGTGTTTCACCAGCTCGTATCCGCGACCTTCCAGGTCGCTCACTGCCTCGCGGCAGCTCGTTCAACTCGGTTTGAGATAGACCTCGAGTGTCTTCGTCATTTTTTCCTCACCCACCAGGCGTTGGGATTCGTATTCGCGGGCTGCGCCAGCGGCGCAGCGGTCGCGTATTTCGGCGCGAGCTCGGCGATCAGGGCCTGCACTTCCGGCGTGCACGTACCGCCGCACTGCCCGGTCGTCGCGGTCGTGCGCGTCGCGACCTGCGTCAGGGTGTGCGCCCCCTCGCGGATCGCGCGCTCGATCGTCTTGTACTTGATGTTGTTGCAGCGGCAGATCGTCTTCAGTCCACGAATCGCCGGATGCACGGAGTCGTTGTCATCCATTCCGCCCGCCCTTAACACCCCCGCCCGGACCAGGCTTCCCCACCCGCGGCCTCGGCCGCGGTCCCAAAGCGGACGCCGCCGACGCGGGCAGCCTCAGCTTCGGCAGCGACCGCGAGAGCGAGAACGCCCCACTCGCCGACCGCTGCTTCCCGACCTTCGGGCTCTTCATCCCAACCATGCTACCTCGATTGCACCCCACCGCCCGAACCCGTAGAATGCGCCGCGCGCCGAGGAATTTCCTCCTGCGCGTGGTGTTAGCCACATCGCTCCATGGGGTCGTAGCTCAGTTGGGAGAGCGCCTGAATGGCATTCAGGAGGTCAGGGGTTCGATCCCCCTCGACTCCACCAAAAAGAATCAATCACTTACGCCGATCCGCAAGGGTCGGCGTTTCTGTTTTTCGCGAGTCATCCGCAATTCATCCGCAGTTTCGGGACGGCGGCCGAAAGCGGCGGTCTGCGCCCTACTCCCGCGACTCGCGCGGGGCCATGATCTTGACGTTGCGGATGCGGTGGTCGGCGGTGTGGTCGCCGTTGGCGGCGCCGAGGGCGATGCCCTTGAATCGTGAGTTGAGGGTTTGTTCGAGCTTCAGGACTTCGACGTCGGCGTACGTCACGACGACGAACTCTTCGTGCACGAGGATGCGGACTTTTCGCCAGTCGCCGTCGGTGTAGAGATCGGGCAGGCCGGAGAGGACGGAGAGCGAGACGCGGGAGTCCGGG
>DASVNL010000704.1:0-1636 GCA_036383875.1 Thermoanaerobaculia bacterium | reverse complement strand
ATGGCGGACTTCGACGCGACGATCGTCACGCGACTCACGATCGTCGAACTGTCCGACGGCTCGCGCCTCGAAGGCGTCGTGCCGATCGACCGCCCGCGCGAACAGTCGCGCATCTCGGACGTGCTCAACGACGATGACGAGTTGTTCCTGCGCGTCGACGGCGACGACGACACGTGGTACGTGAACAAGAGCTTCATCCGCAGCGTCATTCCGCGCTGAAGGCGCGGTCCACGCGGCCTTCGTCGATCAGCTTGATCACGTGCGCGTGCATCTGGATCTCGGCCGCGCGATGCAGTCGCGAGTCGAGTTCGGGATAGATGCGCTTGCGGAGATCGCCGAGGGACTGCGCGCCGGCGGCGATGGCTTCGAGGACCTGGCGTTCGCGTTCGAGCCGATGCGCGATGTACTCGTCGATCAACGCGACCGCGTCGTCGCGATCGGGACCGTGCGCGGGATGGATGCGCTGCGGATTGCGCGCGCGCAACGCGTGCAGCGATCGCAGGTAGTCGGCCATGTTGCCGTCGGGTGGAAAGATCGCGGTGGTGCCAGTGCCGAGGATCGTGTCGCCGGAGAAGAGAGCGCCGTCGGATGTCAGATAGCAGACGTGCTCGCTCGTGTGACCTGGTGTCGCGATCACGTCGACGCGCTCGTCGTCGAGCAGGAGCGTCTCGCCGCCGGACACGCGACGATCGACGATCGCGTCGTGGAGCACGTCGCGCGGGGCAATGATCGTCGCGCCGGTGCGTTCCTTCAGCGGAATCGCCGCGGGCGCGTGATCGCCGTGGCGATGCGTGATGAGGATCGTGCGCAGGTCCGGCATCGCGGCCTGAATCGCGTCGATGTGCGAGTCGATCGCGGGACCGGGATCGAGCACCGTCGTCGCGCCGATCAGATACGTGCGCGTTCCGTCGAGCGTGAACGGTCCGGGATTCGGCGCCGTGATCGAACGAATGTTCATGGCAGCGTCGGCTTTCCGTTCACGAGCACCGGCTGAATCGGCTCGATGACTGCGCCGCGCCGCGAGTCGACGAGCGCCGCGACGCTTTCGAATCCGCACAGCGACTCGAGCGTGCGCAACGTCGGGAAGACGAGCTTCATCTCCTTCGCCGCATACCGCGCCAACGCATCCTCGGGCGAAATCCACGTGACGTCGACGCCTTCGGTCTGCTCCGCCGACGCAACCACGTCGCGCGAAACTTCAGTGAGGAAAAAGTACGTGTCGAAGCGCTTCGGCACACCGACCGGCGTGATCCAGCGCGACGTCCACACGAGCGCGTCGAGATCGACAGGCGCTTCGGTGACGAGATGTCGCAGCGTGAGACTGCCGGCGAGCAGTCGCCGGCGTTTGTGCGGCGCGTCATCGAGCGCGTGGCCGAGCCACACGCCCGTTTCTTCGAACGTTTCGCGGATGCCGGTGTAGCGCATCGCGGAGAGAAACGCGCCATCCGCGAGCTCGTTGTCGATCTGCTCCGCGACGCCGCCGGGGAACACCCATGCGTCGGGCATGAACGAGCTCTGCGCGTGACGGCGCATCATCAACACTTCGAGCGGCGCATCGCGCAGCACGATCACGCTCGCGGCCGGAATCGCAATCACTTCGTCGCTCAACATCGCCCCTGCCAGCCGAGCCACTCTT
>DASVNL010000703.1:0-2094 GCA_036383875.1 Thermoanaerobaculia bacterium | reverse complement strand
GCGCGATTTCCCCGACGACTACAACCCGCCGGCGCGTCTCGCCGCGGCGTACAAAGCGATGAAGCAGTACGACAAGGCACTGGCCGCGTCGGATCGCGCGCTCGCGAAAGTCTACGGACCGCGCAAGCTCGCGGTGCTCAGTGTTCGCGCCGACATCTACGTCGCCGCGGGTGACGCGAAAGCCGCGCGCGAGACGATCGTGCAGGCGATCGAGTTCGCGAAGGCACTGCCCGAAGGTCAGCGCAGCGAAGGCCGGATCAAGTCCTTCGAGAAGCGTCTCGAAAAAATGCAGTAGAGGATCAGGAGGGCGATCGCGATTCCGCTGATCGCCCTCCCGATCACGAACCCGCGCGGCAGATATTCGAGCTCGACGCGGTGCGTTCCGGCCGGAACGTGAATCCCGACGAACGCGTGATTCGCGAACTGCGTTTTCACGCGACGCCCATCGACGGTCGCGCGCCATCCCTTCCAAGCGGGCACGCTGACGACGATCCAGCCGTCGCGTTCCATCGTCGCGGCGATGTCGAACGATCGCAGCGACTGCGTGAACGTCACGCGTCCCGGTCCGTTGTCGCGCTCGTACGGTTGCGCGTCCGCTTCGATCCACGCTCGCTCGCGGAAGTCGGACTCCGCGCTCATCTGCGCGAGCGTGTTCTGCGCCGACTCGCCGATGCGCACGCGTCGCGGGAGGAACACGCGTTCGATGACGCGCGTGTTTTCAAAGAGCAACGTTCCGGGTTGTCGCGCCGCTTCGCGCCAGCCATCCTGCGGCGGATCGCGATCCCACGTGATCGCGTAACGCACGTTGAGAAACGAGAGGAACGGCCGCGTGAGATCGTCGACGCGGTTGAACCACACGGGCTGATGAATCGACCAGAGCGGATACGTCTCGTGATAGCGCCGGAATGTCATCGCCTGATAGCCGCGCACGTCCTCGAGTCCGTACATCGCGCTCGTACCGGGGATGAACGCGAGTCCGTGTCCGGCGATGCGGAACGGCTCGCGAATTGTGCGCAGCGATTCAAAGATCGGGATCGGCGGATACGCGGCGCTCTGTTCAAACGAGTGATAGATCCCGCCGACGCTGAACACGCGTTGAATCAAGAGCACTCCGAGAAGCAGCGGCGCTGCGCGTCGAGTCGCGATCGCAAGCAACGCGAGCGCGAGACCCGCGACTTCTGCAGCGATCACGAAGCGTCCCCACTCCGGCGCGTCGTGATTCACAAGCGTTGAGTGTGACGCCACGTAGTTGCCCGCCGAGATCACGATCAATGTCGCGAACAACGTGATTGCCAGTCCGCGCCGATCGTCGCGTCGCAGAAACTCTTCGACGCCGAGAGCCGCGAGCATCACGAACGCGAATGCGGCCGCGAACGAGAAGCGCTCGTTGAGCGCGACATCGAGCAGCGGGAGTTTCTGCAGCGCGCGTGCGACCGGTGGCCACTCCGCGTGCGCGAGCAGTCCGAACACCGCGACCCCCGCGAAGAACCACGACTCCGCGCGACGCACGCGCCAGACCGCGTAGATCGCGAGTGCGAGGATGATGCTGCCCACTGCGTTCGTGTCGGCGGGCAGCGCGCCGAATGTCCACTTGCGCGCGTGCAGATACGGAACGACGTCCGTCGCGATGCGCGCGAGCACCTGTTCATTCGACGCGCCGCGCGGAGTGTTCGCGAACGTGGCGGTCCGCGTCGCGTGCTCCATCGTCTGCGGCGCGGCTTCGAGAATCGGCAGAAGAAAGATCGCGGTCAGCGCGAGTGCGGTGAGTCCCGACGCGATCGCGGTGAGGATCGCGCGACGACTGCGCAGCGTCAGCACGTACGCGCCTGCGATGACGACGATGTGCAGCGCGGTCTCGGGATGTCCCGCGAGCAGCAGCAGTGTGAACGCACACGTGAGAAGTCCGAACGATGCGCGGCGAAGGCCGAGGAGAACGAGCGGCAGAAAGATCCAGGCGAGTCCGAGGGGCCAGAGGATGAAGAACGCGATCGAAGTCGCGCAGGTGAATCCGGCGGCGGCGATCAGCGCGGCGACGTCGCGACATCCGAGGTCGCGGGCGAAGAGATATGCGCCGAGTGCGGCGAGAAAGTGCGC
>DASVNL010000702.1:0-4400 GCA_036383875.1 Thermoanaerobaculia bacterium | reverse complement strand
TGACCTTCGAGCGGCTGGCGGAAGGGCGAGAACAGAGGCGAATAGACAGTGACTTCCGCGCGCGACACGACCGTGCTCACCGTACTCATCTGAGGGGGCTCCGTTGGGTTGACGCGAGATTGTAGCTGATCGTACGGTGCGCACGGTGTCTGCCGAATACTTTCAGGAAATCGAATCCCACTTCGCCCGCCGGCGCGGAACGCCGTTCATCCTCAGCGCAAAAGACTGGGCGCTGATGAAATCGTGGAGCGAGGCGGGGGTGCCGCTGCCCGTGGTCATCGAGGCCATCGACTCCGTTTTCGACAAGCGCGAGGCGCAGGGCAAGAAGGTGAACAGCCTCAGCTACTGCAAGCACGCGATCAAGGAGATGTGGGACGAGCGAAAGGAGCTGGCCATCGGCGCGGGCGGCTCGCCCGAGGAGAGTCCGGCGGCGTTGCTCGAGGCGCTTGCCGCGGTTTTCGAATCATCCGCGCACGAACCGGTGCGCGCGTTTGCGTCGCGCGTGAGGGAGCTCGTGCGCGAGCAGAGCGTGCCGCGCATCGAAGAGAAGTTGATGGAGCTCGAACAGGAAGTGATCGCGCTCCTCGCGACCGACGACCTGCGTCGCGAGGCCGCCACGCTCAGTGCGAATGTCGATGAGAAGTCGCGCGCGCGCACGGAGGAGGCGCATTTGCGCCGCCTCGTGCGCGAGTCGTTCGAGCTCCCGCGCCTGACGTTGTTTTAGCTACTGCAAGGCCTTTGCGACTTGCTCGAGCGCGCGTTGGGCGTCGCGCCCGGGGACGCCGGCGTCCGACGCGAAGAGCGTGTGCGGATCGGTCACGCCGCAGGCGGCGAGCACTCTGTCCGACGACAAGCCTTTCGCGCACGGCGCGCCGCGCAGCGTCAGCACGCGTGCGAGATGCGTCGCGAATCGCGACGCCGGAACGGCGCGGCCCGGACTCACGCGACGCGTGATCGGGTCGACGTCGAACAGGCCGATGGCGATCGCGCGGATGATCTCGTCACGACCCGGGCCGTCGACGTCGATGGCGATGGGCGGTGCGCCGAGATTCTGCGCAAAGCGAATCGAGGGAACGGTCCAGTAGAGGAGGATGGCGAGATCGGAGCGCGTGATCGCGGCGGAGTTGAGCGCGTCGCGATAGTGGCCGGGCATGTTCGCGGACGACCACTCCTGTTTGATCTCTTCGAGGCGGCGCTCATAGCGCGCGTTCTTTGTGCGACGCGCGAGCCGGTCGTAACGCACGATCGCTTCCTGGAAGCGCCCGCGTCCGACTTCGACTTCGGCGAGGATCTCCTGCACTTCGGCTCGATCCGCGGCGACGTTGAGCAGCGGATCGACTTCCTTGCGCGCCTCGTCGAATTGCTTCAGCGCGAGCAGTTTCTGCGCGAGGAGAATGCGCGGCTCGATCGCGGCGGTGTTGAACGCGAGCGCCTCACGCAGCAACCGGATCGACTCCTGCTCCGGCGCGCTCTGTGCGGCCGCGAGCAAATCGTTGAAGAGCAAACCTGCGAGCTCGTTGGCGCGCGCAGTCGCGAAGTCGGGAGCGTTGGGCTGCGCCGCGATGTCGCGATAGAGCTCGTACGCGACGCGCGTGCGTCGCTCGCGGACCGCGATCTCGGCTTCGTACACGCGAGCCGCCGTGTACTCCGGAACGCGCTCCTGCGCCTGCACGACTTTCTCGCGTGCTTCGTCGAGCCGGCCGTTGCGAATGTCGATCGCGGCTTCCGCGACGAGCAGCGGCAGGTAGTCCGGCGCTTTCATGCGCACGTCGCCGAGGGCCCTGCGCGCTTCGGCTTCGTTGCCCGCGAGGATGTAGCGCCACGCGGCCTCGAATCGCGACGCCTCAGGCGCCGCGAGGCTCTGGTTCGCGCCCACGCGCGGGTCGATCAAGTAGCGGTCCTCTCCCTCGGGCGTCACCGCGGGAGGCATGGGGGCCGTTGTCGTACAGCGGGCGGCGAGCACCGCCACCGCCAGCAGCATCACGATCTTCGTTCGATTCAAGCGCTCTGTCCTTCAATCAATCGCATTGCGATTTCAAATGCTTTGTCCGGGTCGGTTGCATCGAGCCAGTGCACATTTCGCTCCGACCTCAGCCACGTGAGTTGCCTCTTGGCGTACGCGCGCGTGCGGCGGCGGGTTTCGGCGATGGCTTCGCTCTCGTTCATCTCGCCGCGCACGACCGCCGCGGCCTCCTTGTAGCCAATGGTTCCGAATGGCCGCGCGTCCGCGGGATAGCGCGCCAGAAGCGCGCGGGTCTCGTCGATCAGGCCGCCGCGGAACATCGCATCGACCCGTGCATCGAGAATCGTGCCGAGACGCTGCCGGTCGAGGCCGAGGGCGAGCTTGAGCGCGGGCAGTTCGGCCGACGCGTCAGGCTCCCAGCTCGAGATCGGCCGGCCGGTACGAATCCAGACTTCGAGAGCGCGTTCCACGCGATGACGGTCCGCCGGAGCGATCTTTCTACCACTTCGCGGATCGATTTTCGACAGCCAGCGATGCAGCAGCACCGCTCCGCGCGGCTTCTCCGCGATCGTGCGGATGCGCGCGCGCAGCGCTTCGTCGCGTCCGGGCATCTCGGGCAAACCACTGAGGAGTGCGCGCAGGTAGAAGAATGTCCCGCCCGCGAGAATCGCGCGCCGGCCGCGCGCCTCGATCTCCGCGACCGTCTCGCGCGCGACGCGTCCGTAGTCCGCGGCGTTGAACTCGTCGCCTGCCTCGGCGATGTCGAACAGATGATGCGGAACGCGCGCACGCTGTTCGAGCGACGGCTTCGCGCTGCCGATGTCGAACCCGCGGTAGATCTGCACGGAGTCGTAGTTCACGATCTCGCCGCCGATCGCAAGGGCCAGGCGCAGAGCGAGCTCGGACTTTCCGGAGCCGGTCGGCCCGGCGATGACGATCACTGGCTCGCTCAGCGTCGCCGCACCTTCGTCATGTGCGTCTTCTCGTCTTCATCCGCGAGGATGCTGCGGAGGTGCTCGCGGCAGTAGAGCGCGCCCTGGACGATCGGCGTGCGACAGACGCGACAGCGATTCTTGACGCGCACCTTGTCGACGCCGATGCCGAGGATGCGGAGCACCATGCCGATGATCGTGACGACGACCGAGACGGCGAGCACCTGCGCGAGCATCGGCCGCGGAATCATCTCCGTCCAATGTTCTTCGTGGTACGTCTCGGCGATCACGTAAAGCGCGAGCACGAGGATCAGGGTCCAGAGACCGAGCCGGAGCAGTGTGGTCGACATGGCGCGAGGGGATAACTCTAGTCATTTCGGGACCTCGCGTACAGTGACCGGCGTCGCACTTCGACGTCGACGGAGCCGTCGCGATCCGTGCGCCAGACGCGGATTTCGCGCTCCGCCAGCGCGTCGAGCACAGCCGGATGCGGATGGCCGAAGAGGTTGCGCCGTCCGCACGAAATCACTGCGATGCGCGGCTGTACGAGCGCGAGAAACGACGCCGAGCTCGACGTGCGGCTGCCGTGATGCGCGACTTTGAGCACGTCCGCGTGCAGGTCGCGATCCGCGAGCGTCAGCTCCGCTTCCTTCTCGATGTCGCCGGTGAGCAAGAACGTACGCCCGCCGGTCTCGACGCGCAGCACGACGGACGAGTTGTTCTCCGGCGCGCGCCGGAAGTTCAGATCCGCGACATGCGCGACGACGCGGACGTCGTCGAACGCGAGCGTGTCGCCGTCGCGCACGATGTGAATCGGCGTGCGCGAGGCGTTCGCGGCTTCGATCATCAGATCGGCGCAGTCGCCGCGGAAACGTCGCGGCGAGATCCACACCGATCCGACGCGCATCTCCTCGATGACTCGAGCAAGGCCGGCGCAGTGATCGGGATGCGCGTGCGTGAGGATCGCGACGTCGACGCGACGCACGCCTCGCTCGGCGAGGAGCGCGAGCACGCGATCGCCACGTCCGCCGTCGACGAGGATCGTGCGCTCGCGCGTGCGAATCGCGATCGCGTCGCCCTGTCCGACGTCGAGGAACGTGACGCGCGGATGTTCGATGACCGCCGCGCGTCGCGATTTCACGATCGCCGCACTGGTGGGGATCAGCAACGCCACCGCGAGCACGATCGCGCGTTTGCGTTCGCGGAGAAACGCGAGTGCGAGCAGCGCGACGAACGCGGCGACGATCATCGCGACGACGGGCGGCGATGCGAACCAGCCTGACATCCCGCCTGCGTTAAGCCACGTGCAGACGCGATGCAGCACGCGAATCACTTCAAACACGAAGTCGTGCGGCCACGCGCATGCGACCGCGGACGCGACGAGCATCGCGAAGATCGCAGGCGCCATGAGCAGCGTGACGACCGAGCCACCCAACGCGTACTGCCGAAAGTGGAAGAGCGTCAGCGGCGCGATCGCGAGCTCGGCGCCGATGAGTTGTCCGAAC
>DASVNL010000701.1:0-8277 GCA_036383875.1 Thermoanaerobaculia bacterium | reverse complement strand
GCCAACCGCCAACCGGACAAACTACTCGTCGTGATCCGGCTCGCCGAGCATCGACGCGTGCTTGCGGCGGAATTTGCCCGTGATGAGCATCGCGGGCAATAGCGTGATCGACGCGAGACAGCTCAGTGCGATGCCGACCACGGACGCGAGGCCGATCGAGCGGACGCCGGGGTAGTGCGACATCGCGAAGGACGCGAAGCCGACGACGGACATCAGCGCGGCGAGCACGACGGCGCGACCGGTTTCCTGCGCGTTGATGTGGAACTGGTCGGGTTCTTCGTCGTAGCGCTGGAGCATGTAGACGGCGTAGTCCGTCGCGGTGCCGACGAGCATGAGTCCGACGAAGACGTTCATGAAGTTGAACTCGAGGTCGAGCGCGGCCATGAAGCCGAGCATGCACGTGCATCCCGCGACGAAGGGAACGAACACGAAGCACGCACGCGCGAATGATCGGAATCCCGCCCAGACGAGTGCGAAGACGACGATCAGTCCAAGCAGGCTCGCGCGGAACGCGTCTTTCCTCGTGATCGTGCGCAGCGCCTCGGAGATCAGATTCACGCCCGTGAGCACGCCCTCCGGATGGTTCCGGCGGAACTGGTGCAGCTCCTCGGGGAGGAATCGCGGCCATTTGCCCGTCTTCGGATAGAGATACGCGATCGAGAGCCAGCCCTTGTCGGACTTCTTCACGAAGCGCTGGGCGAGCTCGCCGAGGCCGAGGCGGTTGAGCTTTTCGAGCGTGAGCGGTTCGCGTTGGGCGAACGCTTCTTTGTAGAGCGGAAGGATGCTGTCGTACGCGTCGGGGCGGAACCCGTTCTCGACGAGCGCCGCGCGGAACGTGCGCTCGATGCGATCGAACGAGAACTCGTTCGCCTCGCCGCTGTGCAGACGATCGATCACTTTCTGCTGTTCGCTCACAGTCGGAAGGAACGTCGACAGCGACTGATACGAATCGAGCACGCCCTTCTTCGTGAGCGCGTCGAGCTCGGGGACTGCGGCGGCGGCGCGAGTGATCGCTTCGTCGGCGGTCGAGCCGCGGACGCCGTACATCATCGCGTCGAACGACTGGCCGAACGTATGCGTGACCTTCTCCTGCAGGCGCGACGCTTCGTTGCCGGTCGCGCGCAGACTCTGCAGGCTGTCGCTGAAGCGCACGTTGCGCGCGATCACCGCAGTCACCGCGACGATCACGATCCACGCGATGATCACGGCGCGCGGACGCTTGAGACTCGCGCGGACGATGCGGCCCGATCCAAACGCGTGCACTTTCAGCGCGCGTTTGTCGGCGCGGCGGCGCTCGATGAGGATCAGCACCGCGGGGAAGACGAAGATCACGGCGAGCAGGAACACGAGGATGCCGCTGCCGGTGAGGAATCCGAGCTCGGTCATGCCGCGGAACTCGGTCGCGAGGAACGCGTAGAACGTCGCCGCGGTCGTGAGCGCGCCGACGATGACGCCGGGCAGCGCGTGGCGCATCAGCGTGCGCACTGCGGTCGTGACTTCGGCGCCGCGATTCCGCTCGTCGACGTAGCGCTCGTACAGCACCGTCATGAAGTCGAGACCGAGTCCGGCGAGCAATGCAGCGAAGCCGGTACTCGCGGCGGAGAGCGTTCCGTACGTCAGCGCGCCGAGTCCGAACGTGACGATGATCGCGGCGGCCATCGGCACGGCCGCGTACACGACTGCAGAAGGGCGCCGATACGCATAGAGGTAGAGCAGCAGCACGCCGATCATCGACGAGATGCTGTTGATGGTCATGTCGCGGCGGATGATGTGCTCGTCGGCCGCGGCGATCGCGTAGCCGCCGGTGAAACCGAGCGTTGGCGCCGGCACCGACGGATTGTTCTTCTTGAATGTTTCGAGGGCGCGCGCGGTGATGGCGCGCGTGTCTTTCATCAACTCGCGGCTGAACGGCAGGTCCTGCGCGGCGCGATTCGGACGGGCGATGATCAGCGCGGCCGTGTGATCGGCGGAGAGGTAGTAGCCGCTCGCGAAGTCGACCTTCAGTCCGCCGCCCGCGCTCTGCACTTTGTCCATGTAGACCGGGATGAGGTTGAACGGATCGAGACGGACGACCTGCTTGGCGATCGACGACTGTGGCGTCTGCAGCAACGCGGCGTTGCGCGAGACGGCGGCGCGGATTTCTTCGTCACTGAGCTTGCGCGCGACCGCGTCGAGCTGTGGCTCTTTGAGGAGCAGCATCGAGTACGGCAACACCTTGTCGACCATCGAGAAGAAGTCGGGGATGCGCCAGGTCACGTTCTCGATGCGCTTCGACTTCGCGAGCTCTTCGCCGATCGAGTCGAGAAGCGGCGTGTATGCGGACGCGTCGGCGCCTTTCGGGATTTCGACGAGGACGACGTGGAAGTCGAGCGTGCCGGTCTCTTTGAGGAGATCGCGGAACTCGTTGACCTCGCGGTTGCTGCGCGGGATGAGGTTGAGGACGTCGGGGTCGAGGCGCAGGCGCAGCGATGCGATTGCGGACAACAGCACGATCACGCCGGCGACGACCAGCACCGCGCGGGGCCGTCGCAAGAGCAGCTCGGTAATTCGTTCCAGTAGGGACCTGAGCAAGTCAGCTCCTGTTTCGAGATTGCCCGCCGTGCGGGAAGCAGCGGCCGGAGGCGCATCTTAGACGATCGCGACGGCGCGACGTCTCTGCGTGTCTCATCCGCGATGAACGCGAGTGTCAGCGTGCGGCAATGGCGCCGCCCGCGGGCTTCGCGTTGCGTTCCGCAATCGTGTCGAGATGGGCGACGAATTTCTTGAAGAGCCGCTCGCTGAAGTCGGGAGTGGTCTGCACCTTCGAAAGCTCCTCGACATGCGCGCCGGTGCGCAGCACGAGCTCGTCGCTGCGCAACAGCATCTGAATGAGCATCTCCGAGATCGCGAACTGTTTCGGCAGCGTGATGTCGCGACGCAGCGCGGCTTTCGTGATCGCCGCGCGCGCACTTGGCGTCAGCTCTTTCATCGAGCCGACGACGGTCGTCTCGATGCGACTGATGCCCGGCGTGATGACCGTGACGCGCGTGCGCTTTTCATCGAAGGCGTCGGTGGCGTCGAGGATGCCGCGCGTCGCGGGGAGGAAGAGCTTGTCATTTGGCTCGCGGTTGAGCTTGCGATAGATCTCCGGACGGAGCAGGCGGCCCGAGTTGCACGCGCTGATGATGATGTTCTGCACGCCGACGGGCTCGAGGATCTCCTGCAGCGCGGCGACGGCGATGTACGATCGCGCGTCGTTCGGGTCTTTGCCGTCCTGAAGCTTGAGGCCGTTGCCGTTGGTGCCGTGGGTCTCGAGGATCAGGGTGCGGATGCGATGTCCCGGATGGCTGATGTTGTACGCGTGAATCTCGCTCAGGACTTCGAGCCAGTCGGGGCTGGAGAAGCAGGCGAAGCCGAGGGCGCGATAAAAGTCGCAGTTGCCTTTGACGCTGAGATCGGGCGTGAAGACGATGCCGATGCCGGCGCCGAGGTCGTCGACGGACGCGTAGCTTGCGGCCGGCCAGGCACGCGCGAGGAGCGCGTCCGAGCGATCCGCGGCGGTTGCGGTGGTGGTGACGAGCAGGAACGCGAGAATCAGGGAGCGCATGGTTCTTCGCAGAAGGCCCTTCGCAAAAGTCGAACCCAAATCAACGCTGAGCACGGCAATTGAAAGGATTTCCGCTCATGACGACGTACCTCGGACGCTACGAACCTCATCTGTACGCAGTGCTGCGCATCGTGGCGGGCGTTTTGTTCTCGCTCCACGGGACGGCGAAATTGTTCGGCTGGCCCGGTTCGAATCCACCGGCGGCGGCGAATCTGATGATCGCGGCCGGCGTGATCGAAACGGTCGCCGGCGTGATGATCGCGATCGGGTTCTACGCGAGTTGGGCGGCGTTTCTCGCGAGTGGGACGATGGCCGTCGCGTACTTCAAGAGCCACGCGTTCGGCGTCAGCATCTTCCCGACGGTGAACAAAGGCGAGCTTGCGGTCGTGTACTGCTTCCTCTTCCTTTACATGTCTGCGAGAGGCGCAGGGAAGTGGAGCATCGACGGCGAGAAGTGACGCGCGACGTTAGTCGCGGATCAACACGACCGGCACGTTCGTGTGCCGCAGCACGTACTCCGCTTTGCTGCCGATCGGCAATCGCTTCGTGATGCCGACGGAGCCCATCACGACCATGTCCGCGTGATGTTCGCGGATGGCGTCGACGATCTCGCGATCGACGATGCCGCGGCGGATGTCGCGCTGCGCTTTGACCGAGCCTTTCGCCGACTCCACCTTCGTGAACTGCTCTTCGATCCAGTCCGCGACCTGGCGATGCAGCTCTTCGTCGTTCTCGAACCCATGCAGGCCTGCGCTCATCGCGACGCGCAAGTCGCTCGCCTCGAGCACCGTCACGAACACCACCTCGGCGCCCAGCGGCGGAGCGAGCTCGCGGACCGCATACGCGGCGGCGTGGCACGAGACGTCGGAGAAGTCGACCGGTACGACGATGCGGCTGATCATCGAGGGGAAAGTATCATGAGCGCATGACGAAAATCGGGACGATCTCCTGGGTTGACCTCACGGTTCCGGACGCGGGCGGACTGCGCGATTTCTATCGCGACGTCACCGGCTGGGAATCGGTCGGACTGGACATGGGCGGCTACGAAGACTACTGCATGAATGTCGCGGGAACGGACCAGACCGTCGCCGGAATCTGCCACTCGCGCGGCAACAACGCGGGACTGCCGCAGCAGTGGATGATCTACATCAACGTCGCCGATCTCGACGCCTCGCTCGAGAAAGTTCGCAGCGGCGGCGGCGAGGTGCTCACGCCCGTGCGCACCATGCCGGGAAGCGGCAAGTACGCGTTCATTCGCGATCCGGCCGGTGCCGCGTGCGGATTGTTCGAGCCCGAAAACAAAGAGTGATCACGGATTGACGTTCGGCGCCGGTGCGATGTCCGCGCCGGTGCCGCTCGAAACCTCGCTCCGTCGCTGCGGCGGCGTGCAGCCGTTGCCGAGCGCGTACGAATCCATGTCGATCGAGTACCGCTTCTCCGCGCGCATCGAGACGATCACCCAGTTCTGTGTCGCGAACGCGTCCTTGTTGTCCGCGTCGAGATTGAAGTAGACCCAGCCCGCGACGGCGCCGGTGGGCGGTCGCGGGATGAACTCCGGATCCTGCATGCGCACGCGGCTCACCGACGGCAGGTGCAAGGTATCGAAGTAGGGAGGGAAGAAGATCGGCGGCGCGACGCCTTCGAGATTCTCTTCCTCGTCGGCGGTGACGACTTCCTCGTAGCTCACGTCATTGAGTGGATATTTGTTGCACGGCACTTTGCCCTGCGGCGCCTCGCGCCAGATCTTGAAGTACGTCGTGTCGTCGGTGCCGTACCAGTCGCGCCAGCGCGACGCGAAGAGCGACGGCAGTGGCTGACGCGCATCGAAACGCGTGTCGGCTTCGCTGAGCAAGCGGCTGTAGAACGTGCGGTGGAACGTGACTTCGTAGTTCGTCGGATTGTTGCGACGTTCGGATGCGCTGCCGCCTTCCGGCACCGCGCGCACATGCACCATCGGACCACCCTCGGCGTAGTGATTCGGCAGATCGACTTGCTAATAATCGCCGAGGAGCACGTTGTCCCAGAGGATGTCCTCGGTGAGATAGCCGGGATCTTCCGCGTTGCGCGTCGTGCACTTGCGCACCACGTCGATCGTCGCGTAGCCGACGGCGTTTTCGTGCTGACGTCCGACGGTGTTGCAGCCGGAGATGTGCCCGGTCGTGAGCGCGGCCATCATCCGTCCGAGTGCTTCGACTGGAATCGCGGATGGCTGATTCGCGCAGCTTTGGAGATCGAGCCGCGCGTTGGGAATCGAGAAATCGCCGCTGCCCGCGTTAAATCCATTCGGCGTAAGGAAGCCGCGCCAGATGACGTCGTGCAGGCTGATGCTGTGGACGTCGTAGCCGGTGAGGTAGACGTTGAACGACATCACCGGATACGCGTAGTCCGTCCACAACGTGACGTGCGCGATCTGCTCCTGCGCACTCGCATTCGTCAGCGTGAGCAGCGTCGTGACCGTGCCTTCGTTGCCGACTTCGAAGTACGGCAGGAGCAACGTCGCCGCGGGAAGCACGGCGATGTCGCACGAGTCGTCGTTGTTGCGCGTCGGCGCGCCGCCGGCGCCGAACGCGATCAGCACTGCGAGTGCAAGCGCTCGTTTCATGGCATTACGGATTGACGTTCGCAGCGGGACCAATGGCGCCGCCGTAGTAGTTGGTCACTTCGCTCGTGTCGACCGGCAACGAGCAGCCGTTGCCGAGGGCGAAGGCATCCTGATCGAGCGAGTAGCGTCCCTCGGATCGCATCGAGGTGATGACCCAGTTCTGGCTGGCGTAGTCATCCTCCCAGCAATTGTCGAGATTCAGGTAAATCCAGCCGCCGATCGAGCCGGTCGTCGGCCGCGGAAATACAGATTGATCGTTGGACCGCACCATGGAGGTGGCGGGCAGCGTCGGATAAAGAATGATCGGCGTGCAGATCACATCGGTGGGCACTACCGCTTCCGGATTCTCTTCCTCGTCGAAGATGACGGTCTCGAGGAAGCCGGCCACATTTTGGGGCGCGTACGTGGAGCATGGTGCGTTGAGCGTGGTCCGGCCTTCGCGCCAGATCTTGAGCGACGTCCGGAACCCCGCGCTCGTGCCGTCGATCCAGCGCGCTGCGAACGTCGCGGGGAGTGGCTGGCGCGCATCGAAGGTGTGATTCGAGGCCGCCTGGAAGCGGCTGTAGAACGTGCGATGAAACGTGACTTCGTACTGGCCCGGATAGTTGCGACGCTCCGACGCCGTCCCTCCCTCCGGGATCGCACGCACATGCACCATCGGGCCGCCTTCCGCGTAGTTCTGTGCGGAATCAATCTGTTGATAGTCGCCGAGGAGGACGTTGTCCCAGAGGATGTCTTCGGTGAGATAGCCGCCCATCGATGGATTACGCGTCGTGCATGAACGCACGACGTCGATCGTCGCGTAGCCGACTGCGTTGGTGTGGATTCCTCCGACGGTCGTGCACGCCGGCTGCGTGCCGAGCGCCGGAACGCGTCCGAGGGTGAATGCCTGTTGCATGCGCGTGACGTACGCCGCGGGCAACTGGCCGGCCAGTTGTGCGCAGGCGCTGAGGTCGAGCCGGGCGTTGGACGTCGAGAAGTCGCCTTCGTTCGACACGTCGGTCCCGGTGCCGAGATCGGGAGCGATGAATCCGCGGGCGATGATGTCGAAAAGGTTGATCGCCTGCGTGTCGTAGCCGGTGAGATAGACGTTGAAGTCGATCACCGGATACGCGTAGTCGGTCCACAGCGTCACGTGTGCGATCTGCTCCTGTGGGCCTGCGTTCGTGACCGTGAAGAGCGTCGTGGGGCCGGTGTAGCTGTGGAGATTCACTTCGAAGTACGGCAGGAGCAACGTCGCCGCGGGGAGGACGGAGATGTCGCAGGAGTCGTCGTTGTTGCGAGTGGGCGAAGCGGTGGCGGTGAAGGCAAAGAGAAGTGCGATTGCTGCGAGTGTGCGTTTCATGGCGTCATGGATTGACGTTGGCCGCGGGACCGAGCACGCCGCCGTTGAACGTGACGACTTCGGTCATGCCGACAGGGGGCGTACAGCCATTGCCGAGCGCGAATGCATCCTGATCGACTGAATATTTTCCCTGGGAGCGCATGGATGTGATGACCCAGCCCTGGCTGGCGTAGTCATCGGACTGGTTGTAGTCGAGGTTGATGTACATCCAGCCTGCGACGGCACCGGTGGTCGGCCTCGGGAAAAGCGTTCTGTCGGTCAAAGGTACGAGCGAGGTCGCGGGCAAGGCGAACAACTTCGTGATCGGCGTGATCACTTCGATGGGAGCCGCGCCTTCCGGATTCTCTTCTTCGTCGAAGAGGATGTTTTCCACGATGCTGCTGCCCGCGTCCATCTGGACGTAGCCGCTACACGGCGCATTCACCGAGGTTCGCCCTTCACGCCAGATCTTGAACGACGTCTGAAACGCTGCCTGCGTGCCGTTGATCCAGTGCGCGACGAAAAGCGCGGGGAGTGGCTGCCGCGCATCGAACGTCTGATCCGGGCCGGACAGGAAGCGACTGTAGAACGTGCGATGAAACGTGACTTCGTAGGCGGTTGGATTGTTGCGACGCTCCGACGCCATGCCGCCTTCGGAGACGGCGCGGATGTGCACCATCGGGCCGCCTTCGGCATAGTCCTGAGTCGCATCGACCTGCTGATAGTCGCCGAGGAGCACGTTGTCCCAGAGGATGTCCTCGGTCA
>DASVNL010000700.1:0-4605 GCA_036383875.1 Thermoanaerobaculia bacterium | reverse complement strand
TGTGCTCGTCGGCGGCTGCGAGTATGCCGTGCAACTCTGCCGCGACCACCTCGGCGCACCCGACGACCGGCTCGCGTGCGTCTACTACGGCTCGCGTCCCGAAGTCTTCGATCCCGCGATCGCCGATCGCGCGCGCGTGCGCCGCGAGCTCGGCGTCGACGACGACACGCCGCTCATCGGCGTCATCGCGCATTTCTATCCGCCAACGCGCGGACCGCAAACGCCAACCGCGACGCACGGCATCGGACTCAAAGGTCACGACTACTTTCTCGACGCCGCGCGCATCGTCACGCGACGATTTCCGAACGCGCGCTTCGTGCTCGTCGGCAGCGGCTCGAACGAGCTCGGCGAAAAGTACCGCCAGGCGCTCATTGACCAATCGCGCGACCTCGGTGATCGCGTCATCTTCGCCCCCCATCGCGACGATCTCGTCGACACGATTTCCGCGCTCGACATTGCCGTGCAGTGCGCGCTCACCGAGGGACTTGGTGGGACGCTCGAGGCGCTGATGATGGCGCGTCCGACGATTGCGACGCGCGTGGGCGGCATGCCCGAAGCTGTGCGACACGAGGAGACCGGATTACTCGTGCCGCCCGCGAATGCAGCTGCGTTGGCGAATGCGATGGAACGCATGCTCGAGGATCGCGATGAGGCTGCGAAGTTCGGCGCGGCGGGACGCGCGTTGATGCTCGAACGCTTCACGCTGGAGCGCACTGGCGCGGATCTCGAGGCGTTGTATCAGACGCGGCGCATCACGCGCGCCGGAACGCCGTAGGCCACGACGTCGTCGGGGATGTCGCGCACGACGACCGCGCCTGCACCGATCACGCTCCGCGCGCCAACACGGCAACCCGACGAGACCGACGCGCCGAGTCCGATCATCGCTTCCGCGCCGATCACGCACTTCGCGCCGACGGTTGCGCCAGCGGAGACGTGCGCGAAGTCGCCGACGACCGAGTCATGATCGACGGACGCCTTCGTGTTCAACAGCACGCCGCGTCCGATCGTCGCACGTGGGGTGACGATCGCACCCGCGGAGATCATCGAGCCGGCGCCGATCGCAGCGCTCGTCGCGATCGACGTGAACGGATGTTGCGCGGTCACGAGCGTCTCCCCTCGCGCGATCAGTTGCTCCGTGATCGCGCGACGTTGCGCGTTGTCGCCAATCGCCACGACGATCGCGTCGTGTTCGATGTCCGCGAGCGCGTCGATGCGGCCGAGGATTGGGAGATCGAGGATGGGGCGTTCGTGCGTGTCGTCGACGAAGCCGAGCACCGTTGATGCGCGCGCGAGCAGGAGCGCGTCGGCTACGATCGCGCCCTGTCCGCCTGCACCGACGATGATGATTCGCAGAGTCATTTGAAGTAGCCGGTCACGTCGATGATGAAATGCACGGCCGGTCCGCCGTTCTTCACGATCAGCTTTCCGTCGGACGAGAGCTTCACGACGCCGGTGCTCGCGCGCGTGCGGCCCGTGCGATAGCTGAGCGAGCTCACGCCCGGCCACGGAATGTCCGCGCCGTAAAGCGCGAGCCAGCCTGCAGCGGACGGCGCGACCGCGGTCGTGTTCACCGCGACGCTCTTCGCATCCGCGGGCACTCCGCAGACGTTCGCGAATGCGACTTCGCGACTCGCGCTCGCAGCGAGGATCGTGCTGTCGCGCGTGTCGATGACGCGGCACGGCGTGATGACGTACAGCATCGCGCCCTGCGTGACCGGCACGCTCGTCGAGCCCTGATCCGGACAACCGGATTTCGTGATCGTCACCTGCAGGCCGACGTTGCCAGTCGCACCGGCGGCGAAGCGAATCGTGCGCGTGCCCTGGCCGGAGACGATCGTGCCGTTCGTGATCGACCAGAAATACTCGGCACCGAATCCGGCGTCGGCGACCGATGCGATCTGCGCGTCGTTGTTCGCGTAGACCGGCATGGTCACGGTGATCGGGATGTTCGTCAGCGCGTCACGCACGGTCACGGTCTGCGGCGGCGACGTGATCGTGCTGCCGCACGACGAGTTCACAGTCACGACGAGATACTTCGTGCCGGCGCCGCCGAGGTCGGTGCCGTCGAGCGTGTACATCGACAGCGTTGCACCCGGAATCGGATTCGTCGCGCCGTCAGATGTTGCCCGCCAGCCCCACTGATACGTGAGCTCGCCGCCGCCGATGGTCGCGACGGACGCGGTGCCGCCAGTGCCGGTGGTGCACACACTCGCCTCGCCGTTCATCGTGACGACAGCGGAGCTGAGCGCCTCGCACGTGTCGGCCGGCTCGAGCTCGACGGTCGAGTAGCGGACGCCGCTCGCGTTCTCCGCGCACAACATCAGGATGAAGCGATCGCCGGCGACGTCGGGGATGAATGTTGGATTGCGAATGTTGGTCGCGGAGAGCTCGGCGGTCGAGCCCGCGGGACGGCGCAAAATGCTCCACGTCCACTTCGTGGCGGTGTTGGTCGTCGTGCCGAGTTGCACGAGGCCGTACATCGGTGGTGTGGTCGTCGCGGCAATGGCCGCGTCGGTGATGACCGGCGGTTTTGCGGTGAAGAAGCCGAGAGCCTGGTTGTCGCCGATGATCAGATTGCCGTTGCCGTTCGAGGCGATGGCCTCGATGCGGACGAACCGTGCGATCGATCCGGTCCCTTCGACACTCGCGCCGGGACCGTTGAATCCCGCGAGAGTCGTCACCACGCCGCCGAACGTGATCTTGCGCAATGTCGTGAAGTTGTCGGACACGTAAATGCCGGTGCTGTCGACCTGCATCTCCATCGGATACATGAATCGCGCGTCGGTGCCGGTCGCGTCGACGAAGCCGCGAGTGGTCGATCCGGCGAACACGGAGACGACGGCGCCCGGCGTAGTGATTTTGCGAATGCGCGAACGCCAGAATTCGGCGACGTACAGATTGCCGCTCGCGTCGATGTCGATGCCCCACGGCCCCGACAATCCCGCGGCCGTGCCGACACCGTCGGCGTCGCCTGGCCCGAGCCCCGGATACCCGGCAAACGTCGACACGTCACCCGCCGGCGTGATCTTGCGGATCTGATTGTTGCCGTAATCGGCGACGTAGACGTTGCCCGCCGCGTCGAGCGTCAATCCGCCGGGTGTGTTGAACCGCGCCTCTCCGCGGAAACCGTTCTGAGATCCCTGCGCATTGACCTTGCCGGCCAGGATCTCGATCGATCCGATGGGCGACACTTTCTGGATCACGTTCGCCGACTCGTCGGCAACGTACAAGTTGTCGTGCGAGTCAATCGCGATGTCGGAGATGAAATTGAACTCGGCCGAGAATGTACTGACGTCGCCGGCGGGCGTGATCTTGCGGATGGCCCAGGCCTCGCCGATGAACAGATTGCCGTGGCTGTCGTACACCGCGGCCGACGCGAGTCCGATGTTCGCCGTCTCGAGTGTGCCGTCGATGAGAGTCGAAGCCCCGCGCGTCTGCTCGCCGGCAACGGTGGTGACGACGCCGTTGGAAATTCGGCGGATGGTCGCGCCGTCAGACAGATAGAGGTCGCCGTTCGGCGCGGGCTGCACGTAGGTAACGTGAAAAAACGTCGCCGTGCCGAGCGGGCCGTCCTTCTGCGAGGATGCGACCGCGATCTCGGAGAGCTTTGTTCCGTCCAGAGCGATCTTGTAGAACGCGTATGACGCGGTCAGATGCAGCGCTCCGTGGCCGTCGTACGCCAGCGCCCACGGATACTGGCTCGGCGTGTCCGCCACGGCCGAGATCGTGCCCGTGGGCGTGATCTTTCGCAGAAGACGATTGCCGGTATCGATGAAGTAGACGTTGTCGTCGCTGTCCACGGCGATGCCGCCCGGATACCGGATGCGCGGCGGATACCCGAGCAGGCCCACCTCGCCCGCGACCACCGTAATCACTCCTGCCGGAGTGACCTTCCGAACGACGTGGTCGTCGCAGGTGACGAAGAGGTTGCCCAAGGAATCGAAGGCGAGAAAGGTCGGCATCGGGATGTCGACGAACTTCGTGACGTCGCCAACAGGCGTGATGCGGCGGATGCTGTTGTTGTCGCTGTCGGCGACGAAGAGATTGTTGCTGCCATCGAGCGCGAGGCCCCACGGTCTGTTGAAGCGCGCAGCAACGCCTCGCCCATCCGCTGCTCCGCTCACACCGGCGAGGCCGGCGAGCGTCGATACGCGCCCGTCCGGCGCAATCTTGCGAATCGTGTTCTGGTAATCCGACGCGTAGAGATTCCCCGCCGCGTCCTGCGCCAACGCACGCACCCACGAGAACTGCGCCGCCTTCCCGTTGCCGTCCGTGTAACCCTTGCCGCGATCCACGCCGGCGTAGCGCTGCACGGTGTACTGCCCGAACACGGTGTGGCCGAGCAGCAGGACCGCTGCAAGGCAAAGCGACTTCAAACGGGTCATAAGAAACTCTCTCGGGCGGACGATTTCGGCTGAGCGATTTTCAGTATCGCACGCGGCGTGATGCCGGCGCTCCGCGTGGGAGCGCCGGCATCGGATTCATCGCGTCATCGGCGGACGACGAGCATGCCCGCGATGCCGAGCATCAGGGCGAGGAGCATCAGGCCGTATTCGCTGGCCGTGGGGATGTTGCCGCCGAGGGCCGGGGCGGCGGTGGAGGTGT
>DASVNL010000699.1:0-9093 GCA_036383875.1 Thermoanaerobaculia bacterium | reverse complement strand
CGTGAAGGGTCCGATCATCGCGTGCACCGACGACGCGACGGTCGCGAAGGTCGTCGC
The DNA here is from genome assembly GCA_036383875.1 of Thermoanaerobaculia bacterium. Classification (GTDB taxonomy): domain Bacteria; phylum Acidobacteriota; class Thermoanaerobaculia; order Gp7-AA8; family Gp7-AA8; genus QHVT01. The sequence continues at coordinate 9,036 of DASVNL010000699.1, read as the reverse complement.
TGATTTCCCGCACGTCGTCAGCTACGGACTCGGCGAAAACGCGCAGCTTCGCGCAACGAACCTCACGTTCTCCGAACGCGGCTCATCGTTCGACGTGCCGGGCGTCGGCTTCTTCAAGCTCTTCGTCCCGGGCGAACACAACGTGCGCAACGCGCTCGCCGCGATCGGCGTCGGCCGCGCGCTCGGCATCGACGCGCACGTGATTTCCGCCGCACTCGCGAAGTTCCTCGGCGTCGACCGCCGCTTTCAAATTCTCGGCGACTACCTCGGCGCCGTCGTCGTCGACGACTACGCGCATCACCCGACCGAAATCCGCGCGACGTTGCAAGCCGCGCGCAGCGGTTATCCCGATCGTCGCATCGTCGCGCTCTTCCAGCCGCACCTCTACTCGCGCACTGCAGACTTCGCGCGGGAGTTCGGCGAGGCGCTGCGCGAAGCAGACGTGCCGATCGTCTCGCCGATTTACGCGGCGCGCGAACTGCCGAGCGGCAAGCTCAAAGGCGTCTCGTCGCGCATCATCTCGGACGCAGTCACCGGCATCGAGTTCCTCGATCGCAGCAACTCGCAAATCGTCAATGAAATGCGCCGCCGGCTCACGCCGCGCGACATCTTCATCACCATGGGCGCGGGAGACGTGCACGAAATCGCCGAAGAGCTCGTGCGCGGGGCGGAGGCACGATGAGCTTCGATACGACTGCGTCGCGATTCCTCCGTCCGACCGACATCACGCGCCTGCGTCGCAATCAGCGCCGCATTCAGGTGCAGCGTCTGCTCGTCATCCTGCGCACGGCCGGACTCGCGCTCGTGCTCGTCGTCGGCGGCATCTGGGTGTGGCGTCACACGCAGTCGGACGCGCGCTTCGCCGTGCGCACGATCGAAGTCGACGGCGCAGTGCACACGCCGCGCGCCGCGCTCGACGTGCTCACGCAGCGCTACGTCGGCGCGAATCTTTTCCAGATGGACATCGAACGCGTGCAGCGCGACCTCGGCGGACTCGGATGGGTGCGCCGCATCGACATCGAGAAGAAGCTGCCCGACACGCTGCGCATCAAGATCACCGAGCGCAATCCCGTCGCACTCGTGCGTACCGCGGACAAGATCCTGTACGTCGACGAAGAAGGTGCGGGCTTCGCGGAGTTGTCGCCGACCGTTGGCGATCGCGATCTGCCGGTGATCGGCGAGGCGCATGGCGCGGAGCTCACGCGCACCGTGAAGCTGCTCGAAGCCCTGCGTCGCAGCGACGCGCAGATGTACGCACGCATCTCCGAAGTGTGGCCGATCCCGCCGCGCGGCTTCGCGATCTATGACCGCGAGCTCGGCGCCGTCGTCTACGTCAACGCCGATGACGCATCGGCGAAGTATCGCGATCTCCGCTCGGTGCTGCAGGCGGAGAGCAATCCCAAGATCGAATACGCGGACCTGCGGTTCGCAGACAGAGTCATCGTGAAGAAGCTGGAGAACAACCATGCCCAGAACTGAGGATCGCTACATCGTCGCGCTCGACATCGGCACGTCCAAGGCTTGCGCGCTGGTCGGCGAAGTGACCGACCGCGGGCAGCTCGAGATCATCGGCAAAGGCACGTCGCCGATGAAAGGCACGCGCCGCGGAAACATCATCAACCTCGATCAGGCCATCGAGGCGGTCAAGAAGGCTGTCGATGAGGCCGAGGTGATGGCGGGGCTGCAGATCGAGTCGGTGTATGTGGGAGTGGCGGGCGATCACATTCGCTCGGTCAACTCGCGCGGCGTCGTCTCGGTGATGGGCAAGCACAAAGAGATCGCGCGCGAAGACATCGACCGCGTGATCGAAGCGTCGAAGTCGATCAACATCCCGCCGGACCTCGAACTGTTGCACGTCATCCCTCGCGAGTTCGTCGTCGACGGACAGGATGGCATTCACGATCCGCTCGGCATGACCGCCACGCGACTCGAAGCCAACGTCCACATCGTCACCGGTGCGCGCACGCACAACCAGAACATCCTCACGTGCGTGAACAAGGCCGGCATCGCGGTGCAGGAGCTCGTGCTCGAACAGCTCGCGGCCGCGGAAGCGGTGCTCACGCAGGACGAGCGCGAGATGGGTGTGCTGCTGATGGACATCGGCGGCGGCACGACGGATTACGCCGTGTTCCTCGAAGGCAACGTCGTGCACACGAATGTGCTGCCCGTCGGCGCGGGACACTTCACGAGCGACATCTCGGTCGTGCTGCGCACGCCGATGGAAGACGCGGAGCGCATCAAGAAGCGTTACGGCTGCGCGCTCGCGTCGCTCGTCACGACGGACGATCCGATCGAAGTGCCGACCGTTGGTGGCCGCGCGCCGAAGATCCTCTCGCGTCAGGAGCTGACCGGGATCCTCGAGCCGCGTGCGATGGAGATCGCGAAGCTCGTGTATCGCGACCTCGAGAAAGTCGGGTTGGAGAAAGAGATCCGCTCTGGCGTCGTCCTCGTTGGCGGCGGTGCGGAGATGGACGGCATGGTGGAGATGGTCGAGCAGGTGTTCGACCAGTCGGCGCGCAAAGGCGTTCCTCGCGCGCTGGGCGGACTCGCCGACACCGTGAACGGTCCGGAGTGGGCCGCGGCGACGGGCCTGCTGCTGTGGGGCCTCAAGGATCAGAGCAAAGTGCGCAAGCGTCCGCGCAAGGGTCTGGGCAAAGTCGCCGACTCGTTCAAACAGTGGTTCGCGTGGTCTTGATGCGGACCGTTTCTAATGTCAACAATAATTTCATTGAAACTCAGCATAAAAAACTCTACTATCCGGAGACGGTTAAATGATCACGTTTGACGAGAGACCTGGTGACGGATCGCTCGCGGTAACCCTCGAGGAAGAGCAGATTCCGGCAAAGATCAAGGTCGTCGGGGTGGGCGGTGGTGGTGGGAATGCCGTCAACCGGATGATCCAGGCGGGCATCAAAGGCGTCGAGTTCCTCGTCGCCAACACCGACCTGCAGGCGATGCGTCATGCGCTCGCTCCGGTGAAGCTGCAGATCGGCGGAAAGCTCACCAAAGGTCTCGGCGCCGGCGCGAATCCCGAAATCGGGAAGCAGGCCGCGCTCGAAGACACCGATCGCATCCTCGAGGCGCTCAGCGGCGCCGACATGATTTTCATCACGACGGGCATGGGCGGCGGCACCGGCACCGGTGCGGCGCCGATCATCGCGTCGCTGGCCGCGGAACTTGGCGCGCTGACCGTCGCGGTCGTGACGAAGCCGTTCGGCTTCGAAGGGAAGCGCCGCCGCGTGCAGGCCGAGCAGGGCATCCGTGCGCTGCGCGACACCGTCGACACGCTGATCACGATTCCTAATGAGCGGCTCCTGAACTTCGTCGAGCGCGGTACATCCCTCGGCGACGCGTTCAAGATCGCGGACGACATCCTGCGTCAGGCCGTGCAGGGCATCTCCGATCTCATCACCGTCCCGGGCGAGATCAACCTCGACTTCGCGGATGTGAAGACGATCATGCACGGCATGGGCATGGCGCTCATGGGTACGGGCGTTTCGAGCGGCGAGCATCGTGCCGTCGAAGCTGCGCAGCGCGCGATCTCGTCGCCGCTGCTCGAAGAGGCGTCGATCGAAGGCGCCAAGGGCGTGCTGATCAACGTAACCGGCGGCCCGGACATGACGCTCTTCGAAGTGCATGAAGCCGCGTCGATCATCCAGGAAGCGGCGGATGAAGAGGCGAACATCATCTTCGGCACGGTCATCGATCCGCGCATGAAGGACGAAGTGAAGGTCACGGTCATCGCGACGGGATTCGACGCCGCGACGAAGGGCCTGCTCAATGCGCGTGGCGAGTCGCTGTCGCAGATGACGCCGTCGCGGTCGCATTCACATTCGCAGCCGTCGGCGTCTGCATCCGCGTCGCCCGCGTCCGCTGCGAATCCGTATCGTCCCTTCGCGCCGAAGGACATTGCAGCACAGCATGAAGAGCCTTCCGCGCAGCAGCTCGGAGCGGAGGGCGAGATCTACGATCCGCCATTTTTTCGAAGAGGCTTCAGCCGCGCCGACGGTTCCGGAGGATTCGGACCGATGGCGTCGAGCGATTTCGGCAGTGATCTCGATATTCCGACGGTGATTCGAAACCTGAGCGACTAACGATTTGCACGGACCTCGTGTCCGTGCAAGGCGCACCCCTCCTGTGCGCGATGCGATCCTGGGGAGAGGGACCCGGGATCACCTGCTCCTGATGGGGCGCGGTTCTTCCGACCGCGCCCCATCGCTTTCTTCGGACGAGAAATCATTCGCACGAAAACGAAAAGGCCGGCGTTTCCGCCGGCCTTCGCGTGTGAGTGAGTGGGAGTCGCGGTTACTGCTTCGGGGCCTGCTGCTCGAGCGTGTCGAGGCGTTCCTGCAGTTTCTTGTTCTGCTCGGTCAACTGCTGGACGGCCATCCAGAGGGCCATCTGCACTTCGTTGCCGTCGATGACCTTGTCCGAGCCGCGGCCGAAGACGGTGTGGAAGTCTTCCGCCATCAGGCCGACGCGATCTTTCGGGCCGGTGATGAAGTCGTAGTTGTACACGTTGACCTTCGCGATGCGATCGAGGAGGTCCGGAACCGCGACCGGCGCGAGGTGCTCTTTCATCGTGCGCGAGGACGTTGCGGTGAACTGCGTCGCGCCGGCGTTGATCGTCGAGCCGGAGCCGGAGCAGTTGGCAGTGCCGAAGATCACGAAGTCTGCGCTCGGCGTGCTGCAGTTGATGCCGACGTCGCCGGCGGTGGTGACGACCAGGCGCTCGCTGGAGGTTGCGCCGGTGCGGAAGCGGATCGTGCCGCCCGACTGGAACACGTAGCCGACGCCGGCTTCGTTCCACTGCCACGCGCCGTTGTCCGTGGTCGGATTGGCGGTGCCGGTGAGACGGATCGCGCCGACGACGTCGAGCGCGGAGTTCGTGTTCGGGCTGGCGGTGCCGATACCGATCGCGCCGTCAGCGGAGATGTCGAGAGAGCTCGTGGGCGCGCCCGGGCGGATGCGGAACGGCAGGCGCGAGCCGCTGGTCACGTCGCGAACGAAGAAGTTCGCCTCGTTGCCCGCGATGTCCCAGGTCTGCGCGGTGAAGCCGCCGGTGTTGTTCTGCTCGAGGCGGAGAGCCGGCGTGTTGCTGGTGTTGACGTGCAGGTCGAGGACCGGCGTCGAGGTGCGGAAGCCGACGCGGCCCGTGCTGTCGACGAAAATCGAGTTCGTCGTCGCGCCGGCGGTGACGGTGAACGGAACCTTGGAACCGGTGATGTCTTCGATCGAGAACTTGTTGGCGCCGCCGCTGGCGGAGTCGTTCGCGGTGAGCTGCCAGTCGTTGCTCGGGAAGGCGCCGACCGACGTGTCTTCGAACTTGATGCGGAGGTTGTTCTCTTTGAGGCGGATGGTGTCGAAGCCGAAGCTCTCGTTGTTGACGCAGTCGAAGCCGAAGCAGCCGCTGCCCTGAACGATGAGGTCATCGGCGATGACCTGGTCGTTGGTGGTCGGCGTGCCCGGACGGACAGCGTCGGTCGAGACACCGAAGTTGCGCGACGCGATGACGCTGTCATTCGCGTCCGCCTCGACGAGGTTCGGATCGACGATGCGGCCGTTGACGACCGTGAACGAACCGGACTGCACGACCGGCTCGAGTCCCGCGTCCTTCATGATCTTGCGCGCCGCGGCGTCATCGCCGGACTTGCGCGCGGCGGCGAGCTTCTTGGCCACGTCGGCCGAAACGTTCGGCACGAGGCGCAGCTCATAGTTGTAGACGCCGTCTTCCATGTCCGACAGCGTGTCCGCATCGGCGATCGAGAAGGACGGGCTCTGACCACCACGGAAGGTGTCCGTGAACGTGTAACCGCTCGGCGAGCTGACGGTCAGCTCGATCGAGTTGTAGCCGCCGCGGCTGACCTGCCACGAAATCGAGCTGCCACCGCCCACCGGATTACCGATGTTCGCCGCGAATGCCGCGAACGGCATCGTGGCGATGGCGAGAATGAGGACGGATCGGAAAAGAAGGGACCGTTTCACCATATTGCCTCCTCCTGATTTTGGACGAAAAAAGCGCTTCGTTTGAAAGACAGCGACGCGTCACGTAAGCCTGCGAGGTTACGAGAGTTGTTCGGGTAAGACGCGGATGCGTAACTATACCCCCATTGGCTCCGGCTTGATGCCGCATTCGACGGCGGACGGAACGGATCGTTTACGCAATTCCGGAAACTTCTTTCCGAAAATGGTGCGGAACTACTCCCACTCGATTGTGCTGGGCGGTTTCGACGAGATGTCGTACACGACACGATTGATGCCGCGCACCTCATTCACGATGCGTCGGGCCATCACGTCGAGAACATCGTGCGGCATGCGATACCAGTCCGCGGTCATGAAGTCGGTGGTCGACACCGCGCGAATCGCGCAGACGTTTTCGTACGTGCGCTCATCGCCCATCACGCCGACGCTCTTCACCGGCAGCAACACCGCGAAAGCCTGTGAAATCTCGCGATAAAGGCCCGCTTTTCGGATTTCGTCGATCACGATCTCGTCGGCTTTCTGCAGGATCTCGACGCGCTCGGCGTTCACTTCGCCGAGGATGCGGACGGCGAGGCCGGGACCGGGGAAGGGATGACGCCACACGAACTCTTCCTCGAGTCCGAGCTCGATGCCGAGCTGGCGCACTTCGTCTTTGAACAACTCGCGCACCGGCTCGATGAGCTTGAGGCCCATCTTCTCCGGCAGGCCGCCGACATTGTGATGAGTCTTGATGACGGCGGACGGTCCTTTGATCGAAACGGATTCGATGACGTCGGGGTAGAGCGTGCCCTGGACGAGAAACTCCACATCCGGGAGACGCTTCGCTTCTTCTTCGAAAACGGCGATGAATTCGTTGCCGATGCGCTTGCGCTTCGTTTCGGGGTCTTCGATGGTCGCGAGTTTTTCGTAGAAGCGCTCGCGGCCGTCGACGTGGATGAAGTGCAGCCCGAGGCGATCGCTGAGTCGCGAGGCGACCATCGACGGCTCGTTCTTTCGGAGCACGCCGTTGTCGACGAAGATCGCGGTGAGCTGATCGCCGATGGCTTCGGCGACGAGTAGCGCTGCGACCGTCGAGTCGACGCCGCCGCTGACCGCGGCGATGGCTTTGCGATCGCCGACCTGCGCGCGAATTTCCTCGACCTTGCGGCGGCGATAGTCACCGAGGTCCCACGTCGGCGTGCAGCCGGCGATATCAAACAGGAAGTTCTTCAAAATCTGTCCACCCGCCTCGGTGTGCGTGACTTCAGGGTGGAACTGAATTCCGAAGCACGCGCGCTCGCGATTCTCGAACGCGGTGATCGGCGCGTTCGGCGACGTCGCGGTGACGACGAAGCCGGAAGGTCCGGCGAGGATGCGATCGCCGTGACTGGCCCACACGCGCTGATGGTTCGGCGTGTCCTTGAACAGAGGCGAGTCGGTGGACGTGACGTCGATCTCGGCGCGGCCGTACTCGCGCTCCGGCGACGCTTCGACTTTTCCGTCGAGGAGAAACGCGGTGAGCTGCATGCCGTAGCAGACGCCGAGGATCGGGACGCCGAGCTCGAAGACTTCCTTCGAGCAGTAGGGGGCGGATTCGGAGTAGACGGATTGCGGACCGCCCGAAAGGATGATCGCGCGCGGCGCGATCTCGCGAATCTTCGCGACGGGGAAGTCGAACGGATGAACGACGGAGTACACGCGATTCTCGCGGATCCTCCGGGCGATCAACTGCGTGTACTGCGATCCGAAATCGAGAACGAGGACGGTCTGCTCTGGCTGCATCGGCGCGCATTCTATTCGCGCTCGCGTTGCGGTGCAGGACTGAGTGGCGTCCGGGTCGGCCGCCGGCGCTAGCCTGTTGCACCGGCGGCCCGGAGGGCCTGGTAGGTGGGCTCTCGCATCACGGGGGTGTGTGATGCGGTGTCTGTCTTGACCTGTTTAGTGAGACGGCCGCGAGCCCGGGTTGTTGCGTTCGTTTCCGTTACGAAAAAGCAAAACGCCGGACGCGAAGTCCGGCGTTTGTGTGTCAGAGGAGGTTGCGAAGTTCCTTGCCCGGCTTGAAGCGAATCGTGTTGCCCGGCGGGATTTTGACCTCGACGCCCGTTTTCGGGTTCCGGCCGATGCCCTTCTTGCGCTGCTTCACCTGGAAGACGCCGAAGCCGCGTAGCTCGATTCGCTGGCCGCGCGCGAGCGCGTTGCGCAGTCCTTCGATCACGGTATCGACCGCCTGGGCCGCCTTGACGCGGGAAATTTCCGACACCTCAGCGACTTTGTTGACGATGTCCGCCTTGATCATCGATATCCTCCGAAGGCGCTGAGTATACGACAGTTGCGCGTCAAGGCCGGAACCCCATCTCCATGGAACGACACCGAATCGACACCTGGCTCAAGCTCGTTTGTCTCTTCAAGCACAGAGCAGACGCGACCGAAGCATGCAAAGGCGGCAAGGTCAAACTGAATGGCCTGCGCGTGAAGCCGGCCGCGGCCGTGAAGGAAGGCGACGTCGTCGAGTTCTACGACGGCGGCGATCACTACCGCCGCGTCGTCGTGTCAGCGTTACCCGAATCGAACGTCTCGAAAGAAGTTGCGCGTTCGATGTACGTCGACGAGACGCCCGTCCAGCCGAAGCTCGACGTCGTGAAGACGGTCGTGCGCGAGCGCGGCGCGGGCCGTCCGACGAAGAAGGATCGCCGCGACATCGAGAAGATTCGCGGCTAGAGCCTCAGGGCGCGTTGACGAAGCGTCGCATGTCGACGTTCGCGATCAGTCCGATGGCGATGAAGAACATCATCGTCGACGAGCCGCCGTACGAGATCAGCGGCAGCGGAATGCCGGTCGTCGGCAGGATGCCGATCTGCATCGAGACGTTGATCAGCACGTGGAAAATGATGAAGAAGATGAGGCAGATGACCAGGAAGGTCCCTCCTCGATCCCGGGCGTGTTTCGCGAAGCCGAAGGCCTGTACGACCAGAAAGAGATAGAGCCCGAGCACGATGGTCACGCCGATGAAGCCCCACTCTTCGCCGAGGACGGCGAAGATGAAGTCGGTGTGCCGGGCGGGGAGATATTCGAGCT
>DASVNL010000698.1:0-3136 GCA_036383875.1 Thermoanaerobaculia bacterium | reverse complement strand
TCGTCGTCCGTGATGCTCGAATTCCGCGGCGTCGTCAGCGGCACCATGACCGATCCCGAAAGCGAGCCGCCGAATCAGCCCGCGAAGGGATTGCCGGTCACGCTCACGGGATCGCTATCGACGCGCGACTCGACCGACGAGAACGGCGCGTTCGAATTCGACGGCGTGCCCGAAGGCGCGTTCGGACTGTTCGGCTATCAATCCACGAGTGATCGCTACGCATTCGGCCCGAGCAATCTGTTCATCAGTAAGCTCGTGCCCGAGCAGCGCAACATCCATCTCGAACTCGAACGCACCGGCACACTGACCGTGAAGGTCTATCTGCCGAACGACAACGGCGGTCCCGGCGAGCTCGCACCGCTCACCGAAGTCACCGCGTGCCAGTGTCGCGAAAGCATCGGCGAGTACTCGTATCTGCGCGGCGCGCAGGGCAATCCGGTCGTCTTCCCGAAGATGCTGCGCCGTCGCGACTACGCGCTCACGGTCGTGGAGCTCGGCGGCGAGTCGCGCACCGTGCGCACCGGCGGCAGCTTCGCCGCGAACGAATACGCGAAAGAACAGATCGTCGTGCTGCCGAGCAGCGGCACGGTCGAAGTGCTCGTCGTCGACGCAGCCGGCACCGCGGTGTCCGACGCGCAGGTGCAGATCAACGGCCGGACGATGTACACGCCCGCGAACGGCATCGTGTCGATCAGCGGCATGCCGTTCGGCTGGATCACCGCGCAGGCGCGCAAAGGCAACGTCGCGGCGTCGGCCGGCGGCGACCTCCGCAGCCGTACGCAACCGCTCCGCCTGACCCTCAACCTCGGCTCGAGCGTCAGCGCCTCGGGCAGCGTCCAGGCCGAAGGCTTGTCGGGCGCGCCGTCCGCGCGGACGCGCGTCGTCCTGACCATCAGCAGCGCGCTGCTGCCCACGCCGATGCGCCTCGAAACGCTCACGGGCGCTGATGGCACGTACACGTTCACCGGCATCCCGGTCGGCGGCACCACGCTCACGCTCCTCTTCTATGGTCCCGACGACACGACCATCGGCGCGACCCGCGTCGTCAGCGTTCCCGATGGGACGACCGGTAACGTCGCCATTCCGGCCGTGCGTCTCGACGGAACGCCGCCGCGCGTGCTCTCCATCGATCCGCCGTCGAACTCCACGAACGTCTCGCCCGCGACGTCGATCTCGATCACGTTCAGTGAGCCGATCGCCGCGAGCATGCTGACGACGCAGTGGTTCCAGCTCGTCGCGACCGACACCAGCGCGATCGTCAACGTCGCGTTCGAAGGATCGGTGCGGCCGGACGGCACGTACATCGTCAAGCTCACGCCGCCCGCGCCGCCTGCGGGCCAGACGTTCCCGCTCAAGAGCAACATCCTCTATCGACTCTCGATCCCGCAGGGTCTCACCGACACGACGGGCAACGGCATGCCGGTCGCCGTCGGATCGAGCTTCACCACCGTCAACTACACCGAGCCCGACATCGTCCGTGTCGATCCGAGCGTCGATGCGCCGTTGTTCGAAGGCGCGACGTTCCGCGTGAAGTTCAACAAGCCCGTCGACGGCCAGAGCGGCTTCGCCGTGCTCGAACGCCTCGATCGCCATCACGGCGTCGCGGTCGAAGAGATCCCGGTGACGCGCTACGTCGATCCGTCCGATCCGTCGACGCTCGTCGTCGCGCCGAGCGGCGTCGCGATCGCGGAGTCCTCGTTCTATCGCTTGCGCATCGCCGAAGTGCGCGACACGCAGACGCCGCCGAACGTGCAGCGTGAAACGCGCGCGTTCGACTACACGTCGTTCGACACGAAAAAGCCGGTCGTCGCGATCGTCTCGCCCGCGGACACGCTCGTCAGCGGCGTCCTGTACTCCGTCACCGCGACCGTCACCGAAGAGGGTGGGGGAGAGGCGAGCGACGTCGCATACGTCGACTGGCTCGACGCGAACGGTGTCGCGGTCGCACGCAAGACGACGAAGCCGTACACGTACAGCTTCACTGCACCCGCGACGACCACCGCGTCGACATTCACGCTGAAGGCGAGCGCGGTCGATCTCTCGAACAACACCAGCGCCACGCAGGCGTCGCACACGTGGGACGTGATCGCGAACGAAGCGCCGCGCGACGTCGTCGTGACGAACACGCCGTCGTCGATCTATCCGGGCGCCGCGGTCGAAACACGCGTGCGCTTCTCCGACGAAGGCGTCAGCGCATCGGTCGTGCTCGAAGTGCGCGGGACGAATGTCGATGGCACAGAGCTGCGCCAGTTCATCGGCTCGCAGACGGCGACGCGCGCGAACACGAGCGTCGCGTTCGCCGAGCTGGTGTTTCCGTGGACCGCGCCGCTCGCACTGAAAGACGGCACCGCCACGATCATCGCAACGGTCACGGACTCGGTGAACAAGAGCGGCAGCGGCAGCGCGGACCTGACCATCCTCGCCGACACGCATGCGCCGGTCTTCGTTGCGCTCACGCCCCGAGCGGAGACACGCTATCGATACGGCATCACGAATCAGTACGCGATCGAGCTGCAGGTCCGCGACGACGAGACCGCGGTCGCACGCGCGATCTTCACCGTCAACGGCGCGACCGTGCTCAACGCGACCAGCGGCACGTACGACCCGCTCACGCGAGTGACCACGTTCCGCGCGACCGTCAACGTCCTGCCGAAGAACGCGGACACGCGCATCCCGATCGTCGTCACCGCGACCGACGTGCGCGGCAACACGCAGACCGACACGCGCGAAGTCATCTACGAACGCGTCGAAGATGCGACGCTGCCGACGGCCGCTTGGCTCACGCCGCTCGACGGCGCGGCGCTGCCGTCGAATCAATCGAACTGGCTGACCACGCTGCGCATCCGCGCGAGCGACGATCAGACCGTGACGTCGGTGCGCTTCGAGTCGAGCGCACTCGCCGCACCGATCACGCTCACGACGCCGAAGAGCGGCACGACCGACATCTTCGAGGCGAAGGCCGCGCTCACGATGCCGGTCGACGGCTCGTCGTTCGTCATCAAGGCAATCGTCGCGGATGGTGATCCGGCGCTTGACGTCGAGCTGCCGATCACGATCGATCCGGTCGCCGCGACGCCGGTCATCACCGGCGACATCAACATCTCGTCGATCACCGCCGACCAGTACGCGTGCAAGT
>DASVNL010000697.1:0-3572 GCA_036383875.1 Thermoanaerobaculia bacterium | reverse complement strand
CCGCATCGGCGGAGAGATGCAGCAACGCCTGAGACTCCCCGGCCAGGAAGCCATCGAAGACAACTGGGGCACCGGCCAGGTGTACAACATCTTCCGCTGGTACCGCTCCGCGTGGAGCCGCTTCAACCAACCGGACCCGATTGGATTACGCGGAGGACTCAATCTCTACGCATACGTCGATGGAAACCCGCTCATCGGCTTTGATCCGGCAGGTCTAAAGAAGGTTTGCTGCACGGAAGGATCGAAGAAACTCTGGAAGGATGCAAAGAAAGCGGAGAAGAACGCCAATAATCTGCTGGCCAACGTCCCCATTCAGGGAGTCGAGGTGGCCGCAACAGGATGCATCGACCTGAACCCCGGCGGACAGCCAACCACTGTCTTCTATCCTCCGTACGACGAGTTTGGTCCGTGCGAACAGGCTTGCACTCGCGCGCACGAAGGCTCGCACGCATCGCTTTGCAAGCAGTTCGGCTGGGCGGCATACACGGCCTATCAGGAAAAACACTTCAACAAGGAAGAAGCTCTGGCGTATCTCGTGGAAGCAAACTGCCTCGCCAGCGCAGCCAACAATGGGTACGTAGATGTCGAACAGGATTATCCGGATGCACCAGCCAAACCCTGACTTGTTGCGCATCCCATTGCTGGCAGGCGCAATCGTTTCGCTCCTGTTCTGCGGTCCGAACGCGACGCATGCACCGCATGCGTCGCAGCCGGCCGGGCAGACCAGCGAGCCGACGGCGACGACCGCAGCGCCGGCGACGACCGCAGCGCCGGCGACGGATCCAACGACCACAACACCAGCGTCGACGCGTTCGTCCGATCCGAACGCCGTCGCGCGTGTCCTTCACAAAGAGTCGCTCGCAAAGGCCTTCAAGACCTGCGGCCCGGACGCGAAATCAGTCATCAGATTTCGTTTTGCGATCGATCGCGAAGGCCGTGCGTCGCGTGTCTCCGTGTTGCAGAGCACGGAGATCGCGAAGTGCGATCAGGCTTTCGAAGAGTTCGTGTTGAAGAGCGAATGGCAACCGTGCGCAAGCGATGAGTGCACGGTTCAATTCGGGATGACGTTGCCGTCACCATCGCATCGTCGCTAGACGATCACTCCAACTTTCGCGCCCCACCCTTCGACAACGCCAACGCCTCGCGCATGAACCCCTCCGACGCCGCGACATCCCCAGCGCCGCGCGCAGCGCGCGCGGCGCCGATCAGCGTGTTGAGGCGTCGGGGGTAGAGCTCCATCGTGCGTTTGTACGCGAGCAGGGACTCCGCGAAGTCTCCATGTTCGAGCAGGAGGTCGCCGAGGAGTTCGGTGGCGGGAAGAGTTGGGCCGGGGGTGACGGCGTGTTTGGGGGTGGAGCCTTCGAGGGCGACGGCTTCGCGCATCAAGTCGACGCTTCGCGCGGATTCGCCCTCGGCGTGCGCGATCCAGGACGACAGCTCGAGGCTGAGGACGCGGATGTTGCGCGCGAACAACTCCTCTCCCGACTTGCGCGTGGTTGCTTCGAGCGCGTCGAGGCGAGTGACGGCGGTGTGCGCGAGTGGGAGGGCGCCGGTGTGCGCGGCGCCGAGTCCTTGCGCGAACACGACGATCGCTTCGGGCCAGGAGTGGGACGTCGACGGCGGCGTCAGCGCGGCGGCCTCGCTCCATGCGCGACGTTCGAGCGCGTAGCGCGATTGCGTCGACGCGAGATGGAACGCGGTCTTGAACGTCGGCTCGATGTTCGTCGCGTCGCGCAGACGTTTGAGTTGCGCGGCCGCGGCGACGTCGTCGCCTTTCTGCAGATACGCGTAGATCAGGTATTCGATCGCGTGCGCGAACTCGTCCCACACGTACTCGCCCTTCGGACCCGCCGGATGTTCGAGCGCCGCCTCGGCCGCAAGCAAGTTCCCGCGGATGACGCCGTCCCAGTCGCCGAGGCGGGTGTAGATGTGCGTGGGCATGTGCAGCGCGTGCGGATTGCGCGGCGCGAGCGATTCGTACTTGCGCGTGATGTCCAACAACTCGCGCTCGCGACCCGGGACGTCGTTCGCGTGCACCAGGTAGTGCATCGCACCGGGATGTTGCGGATTGTCGCGATAGATGCGAAGCAGGATCTCCGCGGCGCGATCGGCGTGATCGCGGCTGATGCGCGACGCCGGCGTCGTCGCGAGATGCGAGAGCGCGTAGAACGCGGCGATCTCCGGGTCGTCCGGCAGCGCGGCATATGCATCCGCGTTCGCCTTCTCCCAGCGCTGAATGCGCAACCAATAGTCAGAGGACTTCGGCTCGAGAAAAAATGCCTCGGCCGATTGAATGAACAGCCGCTCGCGTTCCGTCGGCGCGCCGAGCGCCTTCGCCTGACTCACTTCGTCCCAGCCGCGCTGCAATGCGTCGGGACCGGGCCGCGTCGGCCACAGCGGCTGGAACAACGTCATCGCGATGCCCCAATGCGCCATCGCGCATTTCGGATCCGTCGCGACGACCTTCTCGAACGCGAGTCGCGCCTGCGGATACGTCATGTGATGCAGCACCGCCATCGCATGCGTGAACTCCGCCTGCGCTTGCGGCGAGCAGCTCACCGGAAAATGAACGACGCCGAGCTCGTGCCCCGCATGCGCGTTGTGACTTTGTGGCGTGTGCGAGCAACTGATAACGAGCAGCAGCGACACGATCGCAAAATGACGCAGGGGTGAGCTCATCGCGCGATTGTATTCGTCTGTTAGCATCAACCATGGTCTCGAAACTCACAGGCAGTCTGCTCCTCGCGCTTCTGCTCGCTACACCTGCGTTCGCTGCCGGACCCGCACTCACCGACTACGACGTCGTCCTCATTCCGGTGTTCTTCTTTGGCGGCGGCGCAAACGGCTCACAGTGGGAGACGAACGTCTCGATGGCCAGCGTCGATCCGAACTCCGCGTCGATGCCGGTCCCGCTGTTCGAAGAACCATTCGCTGGCGAATGCGGAACGCCCGACGGTCTCATTGAAGAGAATTTCACACGCGCGATCTGCAAAGGCTACGCGTCGCCGTCGGGATTGCTGCTGTACATCCCGAAGTCTCTCGAATCGCGCGACGTGCAGTTCAGCGCGCGCATCCGTGACCTCTCGCAACAAGCGACATCCGCAGGCACTGAGATCCCGGTCGTGCACGAGAGCGAATTTCGCTCGAGCGAATTTCTGCTCATGGACATCCCGTCCGACGAACGATTTCGCGCGAACCTGCGCATTTACGGAACGACGGAGACCTACTCGCCCGAGTATCGCTTCATTCATCCGGGCGGCCCCGTCAGCATGAAGATCTACGACTCGCGCGACCTGTCCGATACGCTGGTCAGCACGGTCATCAACCTGAGCGCGCCGGAAGCGATCGCAGGCAGCGCCTATCTGTCGCGCCCCGGTTTTGCCTCGATCGGCGATCTCGTCGCGACGTATCCGCAACTCGCGAGCGTTCCGGCCTACACGATCCGCCTGCAATCGTATCAACCACTCGCCGATCCGCCGCACCAGTGGGCCGTCTGGGCGTTCGTGACGATCACGAACAACGAGACGCAACACGTGACGACGATCTCGCCGTAGCGATCACCGGCCGCGCTC
>DASVNL010000696.1:0-8015 GCA_036383875.1 Thermoanaerobaculia bacterium | reverse complement strand
CCGATTCAAAGCCGTCGAGCCGATCCGCATGACGACGCGCGACGAGCGGGCGGCCGCGCTCGAACGCGCCGGCCACAACGTCTTTCTCCTCCCCGCGCGCGACGTGATCATCGATCTCCTCACCGACTCCGGCACGGGCGCAATGTCGTCCGCGCAGTGGTCGGCGATGATGCGCGGCGATGAGTCGTACGCCGGCAGCGAGTCGTTCTATCGCTTCGAACAGGTCGTGCGCGACCTCACCGGATATCGCCACGTGCTTCCGACGCATCAAGGTCGCGCTGCGGAGCGAATTCTTTTTCAGGCGCTGCTGCAGCCAGGCGACGTCACGCTGAACAACATTCACTTCGATACGACCCGCGCAAACATCGAGTTCCTCGGCGCCGAGCCACGCGACCTCGTCATCGACGCGGCGCGCACGCCGTCACTGCTGCATCCCTTCAAGGGCAACATGAACGTCGCCGCGCTCGACGCGATCCTCGCGCAGGAAAGTGAGCGCGTGCGGCTGGTGATGGTCACGATCACCAACAACTCCGGCGGCGGCCAGCCGGTCTCGATGGAGAACGTCCGCGCGATTCGCGACGTCTGCACGCGCTACGGAAAGTTGTTCATTCTCGACGCGTGCCGCTTCGCCGAGAACGCGTGGTTCATCAAGCAACGCGAGCCCGGTTATCGCGATCGCTCGCCGAAATCGATCGCGCAGGAAATGTTCGCGCTCGCCGACGGCTGCGTCGTCTCCGCGAAGAAGGACGGCCTCGCGAACATCGGCGGCTTTCTCGCGCTCAACGACGACGCACTCGCGGAGCGCTGCCGCAATCTGCTCATCCTCACGGAAGGCTTCCCGACCTACGGCGGTCTCGCGGGATACGACATGGAAGCGATCGCGACGGGGCTCGAGGAAGTGGTCGATGAGGCGTATCTCGCGCATCGCATCGGCTCGATCGAAGCATTCGCATCGCGACTCGTCGACGCCGGCGTGCCGATCGTGCGGCCCGCGGGCGGACACGGCGTGTTCGTCGATGCTCGCGCTCTCTTGCCGCACATCGCGCCGCTCGAATATCCGGGCGTCGCGTTCGTGAACGCGCTCTACGTTGAAGCCGGCGTGCGCGCGTGCGAAATCGGCAGCGTGATGTTCGGCAAAGGATCGGAAGCGGCACCACTCGAGCTCGTGCGACTCGCGATTCCGCGCCGTCTCTACTCCGACGCGCAACTGCAGTACGCCGCCGAGTCGGTGATCGAAGTCGCGAAGCACGCGCGGTCGCTGAGCGGATTGCGCATGACGTATCAGCCGCAATACCTGCGGCACTTCACCGCGCGATTCGCGCCGATTGCTACCGCGGTCACGCTCGGCTGATCAGTCGACGCTCGGCTGCTTTCGCGCGCAGATCTTCGCGGAAGTCGGGATGCGCGATCGAGATGAGTGCATCGGCGCGCTCGCGCAGCGACTTGCCCCACAAATCCACGGCGCCGTACTCGGTGACGATCCAGTGCACGTGGCCGCGCGTCGTCACGACGCCCGCGCCTTCACGCACCGCGCCGACGATGCGCGACACTTTGCCGCCCGCCGCGGTCGAAGGAAGCGCGATGATCGGAACGCCGCCATGCGAGAGCGCCGCGCCGCGGATGAAATCCATCTGGCCGCCGATGCCGCTGTACAGCCGGTATCCGATCGAGTCCGCGACGACCTGGCCCGTGAGATCGACTTCGAGCGCCGAGTTCACCGCGACGACTTTGTCGTTCCGGCGAATGACCGCGGTGTCGTTGGTGTGATCGGCCGCGTAGAACTCGACGAGCGGGTTGTCGTCGATGAAGTCGTAGAGCCGCTGCGATCCGATGGCGAAGCTCGTGGTGATGCGTCCGGGATGCACTTTCTTGCGGCGATTCGTGATCACGCCGGCGGTCACGAGATCGATCAGCCGGTCGGAGAACATTTCGGTGTGCACGCCGAGGTCGCGCTTGTCGAAGAGACGCGCGAGCACGGCGTCGGGAATCGCGCCGATCCCGAGTTGCAACGTCGCACCGTCGGGAACCAGCGCCGCGATGTGATCGCCGATCGCCGCCTCGGCCGCCGACGCGTCGGGCGGTGCGTGCGAAGGGAGCGGACGATTCGTGTGGATGTACGCCGTCAACGCGCTGAGCGGTACGAGGGTGTTGCCGTGCGTGCGCGGCATCTGCTCGTTGATCTCCGCGACCAGGACTTTCGCAGTGCGCGCTGCGGCGACGGCTGCGTCGGCTGAGGTGCCGAGCGTGCAGAACCCGTGCTTGTCGGGAGGCGAGAGTTGCAGCAGCGCGGCATCGAGCGGAATGCGTCGCGACGCGAAGAGCTGCGGCACGTCCGAAAGAAACACAGGCACGAAGTCGGCGCGGCCTTCGTTCACCGCGGAACGCAGCGACGCGCCGGTGAAGAGCGACGTCGGACGGAACCGCTTTTCCTGTCCCGGCTCCGCAATCGCAACGCGACCTTCGAGATGCAAGTGATACGTCGTGACGTCTTCGATATCTTCACGCGCCGCGAGCGCATCGATGAGCGGCGTCGGCGTCGCAGCGGCGCCGTGAATGAAGACACGCGTTCCACTCGAGATCGCACGCACCGCATCGGCCGGCGACACTGCTCGATCCTGCCAGGTCATGCGCCGATGCTAATACGCGATGCGCCGCGACGGTGTGCCGCCGGCGATCGCCTCCACACGAATGCGCGCATCGACCGCCGAGACTCCATGCGGCAAGACCTTGAGCGGATTGAGATCGAGCTCGCGGATCTCGGGACAGACGTCGAGCAGTGCGGACAGTCGCAGAATCGCGTCGTAGTACGCACTCGCATCGACGGCCGCGTGGCCGCGATACCCGCGCAGGAGTTTCGTGCAACGCAGCGAATCGAGTATCTCGCGCGCGTCGCGATCGGTGAGCGGATGGATGCGGAAGGCGACGTCGCCGAGGAGCTCGACGAGCGTGCCGCCGGCACCGGCGGCGATGACGTGACCGAAGGACGGTTGCCACGTGACGCCGAGCATCATCTCGACGCCGCCGGAGATCATCGGCTGCACGAGGACACCCGTCATCGCATCGCCGATGGATGCGGCCATTTCATCGAAAGCCGCACCGACTGCGTATTCGTGTGCGAGGTTGAGCCGCACGCCGCCCACGTCGCTCTTGTGCAGCAGCTCCGGACCATACGCTTTCAACGCGACCGGGAATCCGAGACTCGCGGCGGCGTCCATCGCCGCGCTGGCGGACATCGCGAGAACCGTCGTTGGTGCGCCGATTCCTGCGGCGCGCAGCAGCGCATCGACTTCGAGCGGATGCAGCCAGCGGCCCCCATTCGCGCACGCCGTGTCGACGATCGTGCGAAGTTGGTCGACGTCGACATTGAACGGCACGCTCACGCCGGCTGGCTTCTCGCGCCATTCGGCGTAACGCGTCACCTGCCCGAGCGCGTTCACGGCGCGTTCCGGAAATGCGAACGACGGAACCGGTGCAAGCGAAGCCGGCAGACCGGCGGAGCTCATGAACGTCGCGAGGATCGTCTTTGCCGGATCCGCCGACGCACGAATCGCTTCAGCGACGACGGGAGCATCGGTCGGCAACACGGGGATGTAGATCACGACCACCGCGTCGATTCCCGGATCGGCGAGCAGCAGTCCGAGACTGCGGCGATACTGCTCCGCCGATGCCGACGCGATCATGTCGACCGGATTGCCGACACTCGCGGCGGCGGGCAGGAACGAGCGCAGCGCGGCGACCGTCTCGTCGCTGAGTTGCGCGAGCTGCAGACCGTTTGCCTCGCATGCGTCGGCGGCGAGGATTCCTGGCCCGCCGGCATTGGTCAGAATCGCGACGCGCCGTCCTTTCGGCAGCGGCTGATTCGCGAGCAACGCGGCGACGTCGAACATCTCTTCGAGCGTCTCTGTGCGAATGATGCCCGCCTGGCGGAACAGATCGTCGACCACCGCGTCGCTCGCAGCCAGCGCGCCGGTGTGCGAGCTCGCGGCCTTCGCACCTCCCGCGGAACGTCCCGCCTTCACCGCCACGATCGGCTTCGTGCGTCCCACGCGACGTGCGATCTCGCCGAACTTGCGCGGATTGCCGAAGCTCTCGAGATACAGAAGGATCACGTCCGTCTTCGGATCTTCGGCCCAGTATTGAATGAGGTCGTTGCCCGAGACGTCGGCCTTGTTGCCGACGGAGACGAACGTCGAGAAGCCGATGTTCAGCGAGCGCGCGTAATCGAGAACCGCGAGACCGAGCGCGCCGCTCTGACTCGACATCGCGACGTTCCCGGCCGGCGGGAAGACGGAGGAGAACGTGCCGTGCATGCGAACGGCGGGATCGGTGTTGATCACGCCCATGCAGTTCGGACCGACCATGCGAATGCCGGCTTTGCGAATCTTCTCGACGAGCGCGGCTTCGCGCTTACGCCCTTCTTCGCCCGTTTCACCGAAGCCCGCGCTGATCACGACCACAGCGGCGACGTGCGCCGCGATGCAGTCGTCGAGCGCGGCTTCGACCTGGTCGGCAGGCACGGCGATGATCGCGAGATCGACGTTCTCGACGTCGCGCAACGACGGATACGCACGCACGCCGTCGACGTCCGACGCGTTCGGATTGATCGCGTAGAGCGCGCCGGTGAATCCCGTCGCGCGGAGGTTGTGCACGATCTCGTGCCCGAGCTGCCCGGAGCGGCGTCCGGCACCGATCACCGCGATCGCGTGCGGCGCGAACACGGCTTTCATCGATGCGTACGCGGCGCTCTGCGAGCGTTGCGCGGCCTGCTCCGCGGCCGCGGCCGTCGGCGCGATCGGAAACTCGAGGTGAATGACTCCCTGCTCGGTGCTCCGCACGATGTCGAAGCCCATGCAGAGAAAAACGTGCAGCATGCGGTCGTTGCCTGACAAGACGTCGGCTTCGAAGCGCGTGATGTCGTGCGTGCGCGCGGCAGCGACGAGCGTCTCGAGCAGTTTCGTTCCGACGCCGCAGCCCTGCGCACCATCGGCGATCGCGAACGCGACCTCCGCGACGTCCGGCCGTTTGCGCGACGCGAAGTAATGCGCGACGCCTTCGATGTCGCCGCCGATCTCCGCGACCGCACCGAATTCGCGGTCGTAGTCGACGTTCACCGGCGACGCTGCTGCCGCGACTTCGGGTCGAAGGATCGCGAAGAAGCGCGCGTGAAGACTCTCCGGCGAGAGCCGCGAGTAGAACGCGATCAGCCGGTCTTCGTCTTCAGAGCGAATCGGACGGATGTGCATCGTCCGGCCGGTGCGAAGGACGACGTCGGATTCGAACTGCGACGGATACGCGAACGTCGTCACGCGACCTCCACGATGCGGCCCGTCAGCTCGCGCAGGAATCGCACGAGGTCGGCGTTCGAGAAATCATCCCAGCCGCCGCACGCGTCGTGCTCGAGCTGCTGCACGTCGCACGAAGTCGTCGCGCCGGTGACGTCCTGCCTGGCCAGTTGCCAGCGATCGGCGACCTGCTCCAGTTCCGCGCGGGAAACACCCGGATCCTTTTTCGCGATCCACGCGTACCGTTCCCGCAATTCAGCATCGGTGTAGCGGCGGAAGCCCTTGCAGAAAACTCCCGTTTCCGCGGCGAGCCGGCAGATCGACATTTCACCGCCTGCGCGGCGGCTCAACTCCTCACGGAGGGTCGCAATGAGAGTTGGGCGCGAGATGTAGTCGGGTTTTGTCTGCTGGTTGGTCATGGGTGCCTCCGCCGTTGTCCCACAGCATCAGCTCTCCCGCTACAAGCGGCCGTACACCCGCGCACATGAACGTGTGACGGCTGACACACGCGCGGCCGGACCGCGGCCGTTCACTGACCTCGTGCTCAAACCGGTCGAGCTGGAGATCGAGTTGTTCTGCCGCGGCCTGCGCATCGCACACGACGCGCACACGGAAGGGCGTCCGATCGGACGTACGCGGGCGGGTCTCGGCTCGGGACTCGAGCTCATTCTCAAAGGCGGACGAAAGCCGATCTGGGTCAACGTCCCGGTGGTCGAGCCGTTCGCGCAACGATCGCCGTTCGTGCTTCGCGGCGCGACTCTGATCGACGAGCGCGATGGCGCCGAGTACGACGTCGAGCTGCCGCCCGAGCCGCAGTGGTATTCGCGCTGGACGTCCTCCGACGTGCCCATGAACCGTATCGGCGTCCTGCAGGGCAACTACCTCGGCATCTACATCGGCAGCCGCTGCGCCTACTGGACCGCGCGCGACTCGACCGCATGCCGCTTCTGCACGACCGGCGACAACGTCGGCACCGCCGAGGAATCGCGCAAGACGGTCGAGGATGTGATCGAAGTTGCGCGCGCCGCACGCGACGAGTCGAAGTGCGTCTTCACGCATTTCAACACCGGCTATCACTTCGAGGAGCGCGACGATCTCGAGCGAACGCACGGGCTGCGTCTGTGCGAACCGTACGTGCGCGCGGTGCGGCAGCACGTCGGCGGATTCATCGGCGTTCAGGCCGCGCCCGTTCCGCGCCACTCGTTCTACGAATACGACGCGCTGATCGAAGCGGGGACCGACCACTTCTCGTTCTGCTACGAATTCGAGAATCCCGAAGTGTTCGCGGAGATCTGTCCCGGAAAAGCGCGCACGCTCGGACAGTACGCGTTCTTCGAGGCAATGGAGTACACGGCGAAGAAGCTGGGACGCGGGCGCGTGTCGGGCGAGATCATCGCGGGCATCGAGCCGATCGCGGACACGATGCGCGGCATCGACCGGATCGTCGACGCGGGCGCGTTCCCGACGGTCTGCATCTTCCGGCCGACGGTCGGCAGCGCGATGGAAGACGTTCCGCCGCCCGATCCGGAGGCGATGAAGGAAGTCTTCATCCACCTTCACGAGAGTTGCCGCCGCGCGCGATTGCCGGTCGGGATCCTGCCGATCGAAGTGTCGCTCGTCGTGCAGGCGGAGGAAGCGGCGGAGCTCGTGGAACCGAATGCGGCGACGAGCTGGTACGGCTTCAGGAATCGCGCGCTTCGCTGGGCGGCTGCGCCGTACGTGGCGTGGAAGCGGCGGCCGGCATAGCCGGGAGCCGGTCCGCAAGCCACTGCTGGAATCGCCGGCCCGCGCGATACGAGTCGTATTCGCGCAACCGCTCCGCGTAGTCTTCCGACGATGCAGGATCGAGCTCCCATCGCGTGCGAGATCTCATGCTCATGCATCGAACCTACGAGTGCGTCCGCCACGCCGGTGTGATGCGCGACACCGCGCGGAGTGTCACCAGTCATCGGCAACGCGTGCATCCCGGCCGACACTGATCGCGGAGGTGGACCATGTGTCTCGGCTTCCCCGGGGAAATCGTCAGCGTCAACGGTGCAACCGCAGTCATCGAGTGCTGGGGAACCCGGACACAGGTCCACCTCGATCTCGACGCCAACAAATTTCTGCCCGGCGACTTCGTGATCGCGCATGACGGCGTGATCGTCCGTCGCATCGCGCCGGACGACGTCAACGACACGCTCGCGCTCTACGAGACTGTCCTGAGCGAGGCTTAACCGTGGCCCCGGGCGAGCCCCACCCAACGGTGCTGTGGGAACTGACGCGTCTCTGCGATCTGCACTGCCGCGGCTGTCCGTCCGGCGCGAATGAACAACGCGATCCGAACGAGCTCTCCACGTACGAGGCTTACAAGACCATCGATCAGATCGCGGCGCTTCAACCGCGCGAGCTGATTCTCACCGGCGGCGATCCGCTGGAACGCGAGGACGTCGCCCAGATCATCGACTACGCGCGCCGCCGCGGTCTCGATCCTTCGCTCGTGTTGACGCCGTCGCGCGACCTCACCTTCGACGCAATCGCGAAGCTGCAGAGCAGCGGCCTGACGTGCGCGGTCTTCAGCATCGACGGCTCGACCACGGCAATGCACGAAGGGCTTCATGGCGTCGCCGGAACGTTCGCGTCGACGCTGCGCGCAATGCGCGCGGCAGAACGCGTGGGGCTGCGCATCGAAGTGAACACGCTCGTCACGCGTCGCAACGCGCATGACCTCGCGGCGATCGTCGAGCGCATTCG
>DASVNL010000695.1:0-12796 GCA_036383875.1 Thermoanaerobaculia bacterium | reverse complement strand
CCTCGATTGAACCGAAAGAAGCCGTTGCCGCGATCACCGCGGTCGCGGCGCCCGCGCCTGTTGCGGAGCCGAAGAAACCGGCGCTGCGCATCGTGCCGCCGTCGGACGGAATCGTCAGCGGGATTCAGACCGTCGAGACGCTGCTGTCCGGCGAAGGAATCAAGGCCGTGGAGTTCTGGCTCGACGGACGCAAACTCGCCGTGCGACGCGCCGCGCCGTATGCGCTCGATCTCGACTTCGGCATCGTCCCGCAGATGCGCCGTATCCGCGCGATCGCGCTCGACGCATCCGATCAGCCGATCGCCGGCGACGACATCTTCGTCAACTCCGGCACCGACCCGTTCCAGGTGCGCATCGTCTCGCCGCGCATCGCGCCGCATCTCTCCGGACAGGCGCGCATCGAAATGGACGTGCGCGTGCCGGAAGGTGAAGAGCTCGAATCCCTCGAGTTGTTTTTCAACGAGACGCGACTCGCGGTGCTGTACGACGGTCCGTTCGTGCAGACCATCGACGTGCCGGAAACGAACGGCGGCGTCGGCTACATCCGCGCGGTCGCGAAGCTCAAAGACGCCGCGATCCCGCCGATCGAAGACGTCGTGATGATCAACACGCCGTCGTATATGGAAGAGCTGAATGTGCATCTCGTCGAGCTGCCGACGACGGTGATCGTCAACGGCAAGCCGGCGGACAACCTCACCGAGAAATCGTTCAAGGTTCTCGACGACGGGCAGCCGGTGGTGATCTCGAAGTTCGAGCACGTGCGCAATCTCCCGCTCTCGATCGGCCTCGCGTTCGACACGTCGGGCTCGATGCAGACGCGGCTCGATGAAGCGCAGAAAGCCGGCGCGGAGTTCTTCGAGAAAGTGATGCGCAAGGGCGACAAGGGATTCCTTCTGTCGTTCGACAAGGAAACGCGGCTCGTGCAGAAGTGGACGACGAAGGTGTCGGACATCCACGCCGGACTCGCGAAGCTGCGCGCAGAAGAAACGACGTCGCTGTACGACGCGGTCGTGCAGGGGCTGTATCACTTCCACGGACTGCGCGGACAGAAGGCGCTGATCGTGATCAGCGACGGCAAGGACACGGCGTCGAAGTTCACGTTCGACCAGGCGATGGAGTACGCGCGACGCTCGGCGGTGCCGATCTACGCGATCGGCATCGGCATCCGCGGGACCGATCAGGACGTGAAGTACAAACTGAGCCGGCTCACCGGCGAGACCGGCGGCACGGTGTACTACATCGAGCAGGCGCGCGACCTGCAGCGGATCTACGACGAAATTCAGACCGAGCTTCGGTCGCAGTACATCCTCGGCTTCTACCCCGCTCCCGACATCAAGAGCGGCAGCAAGTGGCGCGAAGTCACGGTGCAGGCGTCCGAAGGGAAGGTCAAGACTGTGAAGGGCTACTTCCCATGAAGTTTGGACTGACCCTGCTGCTCGCGACTGCACTGACGTTCAGTGCAATTGCGGGTGACGAGCCGAAGCCGCTGTCGCGCGGCGAGCGCAAGGAGCTCACCGCGAAACTCCTCGACCGCCACCGTCAGTTCCTGCTCGACGTCGAGCCAATCATCCAGCCGCGCGAGCGCGACACGTTTCTCCGCCTCGAGACCGAACAGCAGCGCGACGTGTTCATCGAAGACTTCTGGCGCCGCCGCGACATCGCCGCGGGCACGACCAACCACGCCGCGCGCTCCGAGTACATGTCGCGCCTCGACTACGTGAAGACCGAGTTCGGCCAGGTCTCGTCCGATCGCGGCCGCATCTTTCTGATCAAAGGCCCGCCCGTCGAAGTGATCGACGTGAAGTGCGCGCAGTTCTTCCAGCCGATCCAGATCTGGAAGTACGAGTTCCTCAAAGGACTCGGCAGCGACTTCCGATTGCTCTTTTATCTCCCCGAGGGATCGCGCGAGTACAAGCTGTGGAACCCGTTCGGCGGCGCGATGGCGTACAAAGAACTGCAGGCGCGCGGCATCGAATCGACGGGCCGAACGCCGACGAACATCCAGATCGAATGTCCGCACGGCGAAGAGCTGCAGGCCGCGCTCGCGCAGATGACGATCGAGCAGAACAACGTGCAGAAAGTCTTCGAGCCGCCCGCGGTCGATGACGAATCGGTCGGACGCATCCTGCGCTCGGTCGTCCTCAACGATCCGAACGCGCCGAAGCTCAACGCGAACATCACCGTCGCGTATCCGTCCGGCGACGGCACGAAGACCGACGCGCAACTCACCGTCATGGTCCCGCGCAGTGAATTGAAGACGACTGAGGCCGGCGGCGTCGCGGTGTACACGATCGAAGTGATCGGCGAAGTGCTGCGCGACGAAAAGATGTGGGAGCGCTATCGATACCGCTTCGATTTCCCCGGCGACGCGCAGGACGCACAGTTCCCGATCGTCATCGACCGGATGCTGAAGCCGGCGAAGTACAAGTCGCGCATCAAAGTCACGGATGCGTCGTCGAAGGCGCAGACGATTCTCGAAAACGATCTCGACGTGCCCGAAGTCGCGAAGAAGGTGACGGCCGAAGGCACGACCCTGAACGTGATTCACGAAGAGCTCGAATCGACGCTCGCGCGACTCCGCATCGTCCCCCTCGGCGATCAGGTTCTCAGCGGATTGCAAACCATCCACACCATCGCGAGCGGCAGCGCGATCAAGTCCGTCGAGTTCTGGCTCGACGGCAAGAAGATCGCGACGCGACGCACGCCGCCCTACACGCTCGATCTCGACTTCGGCACCGTGCCGCGCTCGCGGCGCATTCGCGTCGTCGCGCTCGACGCGAACGAACGCGTGATCACCGGCGACGAAGTCGTCGTCAACACCGGCACCGATCCGTTCCGCGTGCGCATCGCATCGCCGCGCATCGCGCCGAAACTCAGCGGCCCGACGAAGGTCGAAGTCGACGTGCGCCTCCCCGAGGGGAAGGAGCTCGGATCGGTCGAGGTGTACTGGAACGAGACGCGCGTCGCGACGCTGTACGACCCGCCGTTCGTGCAAACCGTGAACATCCCGTCGACGGACGGCGTCGGCTATCTGCGCGCGGTCGCGCGGCTGAAGGACGAAGGTGCGGACGCGGTCGAAGACGTGGTGATGGTGAACACGCCGGACTACATGGAAACCGTCGACGTGCATCTCGTCGAATTGCCGACGACGGTGATCAACGGCGGGAAGCCGGTGAAGGATCTGACCGAGGCATCGTTCAAGGTCACGGATCAGGGGCAGCCGGTGAAGCTCGCGAAGTTCGAGTACGTGAAAGACCTGCCGCTCTCCATCGGGATGGCGGTCGACACGTCCGGCTCGATGGAAGACCGGATGACCGTCGCGCGCGATGCCGGCGCGGCGTTTTTCAAGAACGTGCTGCGCAAGGACGACAAGGCGTTTCTGGTCGGCTTCGATTCGCAGCCGCACATGATGCAGAAGTGGTCGAGTCAGCTCAGCGACATCTACGCGGGTCTCGCGAAGTTGCGCTCCGAGGAATCAACCGCGCTGTACGACGCCGTGGTCTACTCGCTCTACAACTTCCTCGGCGTGAAAGGCCAGAAAGCGCTGATCGTCGTCACGGACGGCAAGGACACGATCTCGAAGTTCACGTTCGAACAGACGCTCGAATACGCGCAACGCGCGGCCGTGCCGATCTACGCGATCGGCATCAACATCGGACGCGCCGACGTCGACATCAAGGGAAAGCTCAACAAACTCGCGACTGAAACGGGCGGCTCGACGTACTACATCGAGCAGGCAACTGAATTGTCGAAGATCTACACCGACATTCAGAACGAGCTGCGCTCGCAATACCTCCTCGGCTTCTACCCCGCCGCCGACGTGAAAGCGGGCGGACAGTGGCGCGAAGTCACGGTGCAAGTCGCCGAGGGGAAGGCGAAGACCATTCGCGGGTATTACCCATAACTGACATGCTCAAAGCCTTCGCGTCCGTCTTCGTCACCGTCTTCCTCGCCGAGATCGGCGACAAAACGCAGTTGGCCACGATGCTCTTCGCCGCGGAGGCGAAGAGCAGTAAGTGGGTGATCTTCGCGGGGAGCGCGCTCGCACTCGTCCTCGCCGCGGCGATCGGAGTTCTCGTCGGCGCGCAGATCGAGCGATTCGTTTCCCCGCGGACGTTGAAGATCGCCGCAGGGATCGGCTTCATCGCGATCGGTTTGTGGACTCTGGTGGCTAAGTGAATCGCATCAGTTCATCCTGAGCGAAGCCGAAGGATCAGCGGAGCCCTCGCGGTGCATTCACCACAGGCGCAGCGGAGGCTCCGTTGATCCTTCGACTGCGCTCAGGATGAACTATTCGGCCGCAGCACCCTTCCGTTCGAGAGCCATCCGCTCCCGCTCGGCGGCCTTCTCGGCGCGACGCTGATTCGCCTCGTCCTTCAGACGTCGCGCGATCGCGGTGCCGGTGTCGGTCGTTGCGAGCCCGCCTTCGGCGGTTTCGCGGAGACCTCTCGGCAACGAACGTCCGATGCGCACCATCGCTTCGACGATTTCGTCCATCGGGATCACCGACTCGACTCCGGCGAGCGCGAGCTGCGCCGCCGTCAGTCCGTGCACGGCGAAGAGCGCGTTGCGTTTGACGCACGGCACTTCGACGAGTCCGCCGACCGGATCGCAGACCAGGCCGAGCGTGTTTTTCAGTGCGAGTGCAGCGGCCTGAATCGCGTTGCGCGTCGTGCCGCCCATCATGTACGCGACTCCGGCCGCGCCCATCGATGACGCCACGCCGACTTCGTTCTGACAGCCGCCCGCGGCGCCGCTGATGTTCGCGGAGAGCGCGATGATCGAGCCGATGCCGCCCGCGACGACGAGCGCGCGCACGGTGCGTTCGGGATCGATGTGCCGCTCTTCTTCGAGCGCGAGCAGCATGCCCGGGACGATGCCACCGGCGCCGGCAGTCGGCGCGGCGACGATGACGCCCATTCGCGCGTTCTCGCCCATCACGGCGAGCGCGTAGAGCTCGGCCTTGACGGTCAGAGGATCGAGGAACGTCTTGCCGCTGCGAAACGCTTCGTTCAGCAGACGCGCTTCGTGTCCGACGAGCTTGCCCATCGACTGGCCGTCGCCGCTCTTGCCGCGCTCGACGCAGTCGCGCATCACGGAGCGACGCTTGCGCAGCGCCTCGAGGATGTCTTCCGCCGGAACGCCGTGCTCCTGCGAGTCGGTCTCGAGAAAAATGTCAGCGAGGTCGCGGTCGCCCGCCATTTCTTCTAAATGCTTAAACGATTCGATCATAGATTTACCCGGTCGTCTGCAGAGCAGACGACCTCAAGGGATTTTGTCCAGATACCGGGCGTCAGCGACGTCGGGCAGCGAGCAGATGCGGCGAAGTCCTTCCTGCGAAAGCGGCGAGTCGACGTCCACTTGCATGAACGCATCCTTGCCGCGCTGCTTCCTTGAACAATAAAGGGAGGCGATGTTGATTCCCTCGTCCGCAATGCTCTTCGCGACTTCGGCGATCATGCCGGGCCGGTCGCGATAAAAAAGGAGCAGCGTTGGCGAGTCGCCTTTGAAGCGCGTCTGGAAGCCGTTGATCTTGAAGACCTCGATCACTCCCCCGCCAATCGACGAGCCAACGATCTCGACTTCGCGCGGTCCCGCGTGAATCTCGACGCGTACGGTGTTGGGATGAACGTCGCCGAGGTCTTCTTCACTGAACTCGATGTTCACGCCCATCTGTTCCGCAATGCGAATCGCCTCGGGGATGCGCGGATCGTCGACATTGAGGCCGATCGCACCGCCGACGAGCGCGAAGTCCGAGCCGTGTCCGCGGTATGTGGCCGCGAGCGGCGGGTGCAGGTAGAAATGCACTGACGTCGGATCGTCGTCGAGGATCTCGTGCGCGACGCGTCCGAGTCGCGCAGTGCCGGCCGTATGCGAGCTCGAAGGACCGACCATCACCGGTCCCATCACATCGAGGATGCTGACCTTGCGGTCGTGGCGAATGGGCATAGGCGCGCAGTCTATCGCCGATGTAGGAAAGTGCGCGTTGTTGCACCTCGCGGAAATCCGCTCTGCTAAACTCCGCGCCCGGTCTCATGCCAGAACGCCCAGTGATTCTCGTCGTCGATGACGACGGCCCGATCCTTCTTCTCATGCGGAACCTGCTCCGCGAGTTCGGCTTCGATCCGATCGCCGCGGACAGTGGTCCGAAAGCGCTCGAAGCCGCACGCGAGCGCACGCCCGATCTCATCCTCCTCGACCGCAACATGCCCGGCATGAGCGGCGACGAAGTGCTCCGTCAGATGCGCGAGTACGACAAGCTCGCCAGCGTCCCGGTCTTCATCCTCAGCGGCGAGCCGATCGAGCCCGACGAGATCCGCAAGCTCGGCGCGACGGGCGCGGTGCTCAAGCCGTTCGACGTGCCGTCGCTGGTCGAGACGATTCGCTCGCACGTGAACTAAGGGCCGAGGGGCTTCGCCAATGGCCCGTTCTCTGCTGAATTTCGCGACGGCCGGAGCATCGCGAGGACCCTGGGCCCTCGGCCCTTTGCCCTCGGCTCTCTGAATGTTATCTTCCGCCGCCAGAGGTGAACCTCATGATTCACAACGATTTGCACTCATTGAAGAACGCCGGCTCGATCGACGATCTCGCCTATACCGCCGTGTTCAGCAGCGACGAGGCGACGAAGGCCGAGGCGCGCCGGCAGATCCATTTGCAGGCGCGTGCGGCCGGTGCCGTTCCGACCTCGATTCTTCCGCTCTACAAAGCCATCGGCCGCAATGAAGTGACGCGTCGCTTCACCGTTCCGGCCTTCAACATCCGCGCGCTGACGTACGACGTCGCGCGTGCGCTGTTCCGCGCCGCGATGCGCAACAACGTCGGACCGTTCATCTTCGAGATCGCGCGCTCCGAGATCGGCTACACCGAACAGCGTCCGGGCGAATACGCGGCGTGTGTCCTCGCGGCGGCGATCGCCGAGGGCTACAAAGGACCGGTGTTCATCCAGGGCGATCACTTCCAGGCGAGCCACAAGAAGTGGTCGACGCCGGAAGGCAAAGCATCGGAGGTCAAGGCGCTCGAGTCGCTGATCGACGAAGCGATCAAGGCCGAGTTCTACAACATCGACATCGACACCTCGACGCTCGTCGACCTCTCGTTCGAGACGCGCGACGAACAGCAGCGCGAGAACTACACGTACACCGCGCACTTCACGAAGTACATCCGCGAGCGCCAGCCGAAAGGGATCGAGATCTCGATCGGCGGCGAGATCGGGGAAGTCGGCAAGTACAACACGCAACCCGCCGAAGTCCGCGCCTACATCGACGGCGTGAAACGCATCCTCGGCGACGTCGGGATGGCCAAGATCTCCGTGCAGACCGGCACGTCGCACGGCGGCGTTCCGATGGCGGACGGCTCGATTGCAGAAGCGAAGATCGACTTCGACGTGCTGCGCGAAACCACGCGGATCTGCCGCGACGAGTACGGCATCGCGGGATCGGTGCAGCATGGCGCTTCGACGCTGCCCGAGGCGGTGTTCAACAAGTTTCCGGAAAACGATGCCGTCGAGATTCACCTCGCGACCGGCTTCCAGAACATGATCCTCGACGCGCCGTCGCTGCCCGCGGACATGAAGAGCGCGATCCGCGACTTCTGCTTCGCGAACTGTCAGGACGAGCGCAAAGACGGCGAGACCGACGAGCAGTTCGTCTACAAGACGCGCAAGAAAGCGATCGGCCCGTTCAAGCGTCAGATGTGGGAGCTCGGCTCCGCCGAGAAGCAGCCGATCATCGACGCGATCGAAGCCAAGTTCGAGTTCCTGCTCGAGAAGCTCGCCGTGTTCAACACGCGCGACATCATCGATCAGTGGGTGCCGGCAACGGCGTCGGAGCTGCCGGAGTACGCGGCGGCATCGGCGGAGCTGACCGCCGCTGCGCTCGTCGATCCGAACGAAGGCGAGTAATCAGGAGTCGGAAAGCGATTTGAGCTGGCGCTGGTGATGCTCGATGTGCCGAGTGCACAGGAGCATCGAGTCGCCGATTCCTGAGCGTCCGAAGTACGCGTGCGAGAGCTTCACGCCGCGCCGTGCTTCGGCCGCAACCGCGGCCTGATGAAAGCGCGCGGAGCGATCGAGAAACGCCGCGATCGCGACGCCTTTATCCGCTGCTGCTTCGACCGGACGAATCTCACGCGGCGCACGCGCGCCCGCCGGAAACCAGCCTCCGCGCAGGATGCGCGGGACGATCGTGAGCCGCAGCAGCATGCGCTGCCACGTCTTCGTCAGTACGGCCATGCCCGTGCCGCCTTCGAGCTCGCGAATCAGCACGTCGTACGTGAGGTTCAGGTGCTCGAGCACATGTCCCGCCGACCACTTCCCTTCCTCGCGCGGCTCGAGCCAGCGCTGCTGGGGGATGCGCTCCGCCGTCTCCACGAGCTTGGTCGCGGCATGTGAGTGAGTCTCGAGTACGCGTTGCCATTTCATCGTCGCCATCCTACCGGGCAAACGCCCTCGTGTTTACGCACGGCACGCTCGATCGGATTTCACAATCGAATTCACAATCGGATTTCACAACCGAACTCAGGCTTTACAGAGATTTCCATTGCGCGCGCTCCTCGCAGGGACGGAGAATGTCGCCGCGCCCGGCCCCCGTGCGCACTTCCATCAAAAAGGACGAGCCTTCATGAAGCCGATCTCCGTACGCGTGGTCAGCGCCGTGCTGCTGCTTTTGTCGTTTGCGACGAACATGTTCGCCGACACAACAGCCCATCCCCTTTCCTCGAGCAACTTCTCGCAGGATTGGACCAACACTGGCCTGATCACGGCCAACGACAACTGGAGTGGCGTTCCCAGCGTCGAGGGTTTCCTCGGGCAGGACATCACGACCGGTACCGGTACCGACCCGCAAACGCTGCTGACCACGAGCGGAGTCGCCGGCGATCTCACGGTGCTCGCCAATCAGACGGCGACGACGATCACCAACGGTGACGTCGCCGAGTTCCACACGACCTCGCAGGCCGGCGCTCCGGGCAGCAACCCGACGATCGCGCTGCAGGGCTCCGGCACGGCCGATGCGCCGTACGTCCTTCTTCACCTGAACACCACGGGCCGCAACACGGTCAACGTCTCGTACAACCTGCGCGACATCGACTGCACGACGGACAACGCCACGATGCCGGTCGCGCTGCAGTACCGCGTCGGCAACAGCGGCAACTTCACGAACGTGGCCGCGGGCTTCGTCTCTGACGCGACCACCGGCCCGAGCCTCTGCACCGCCGTGACTCCGGTCAGCGTCACGCTGCCCGCCGCCGTCGACAACGCGGCTCTCGTGCAGGTCCGCATCATGACGACCAACGCCATCGGCAACGACGAGTGGGTCGGCATCGACGACATCGTCGTCACGTCGTCCGGCGCGCCCGTCACGCCGTCGCTCACCGTCACCGACGTTTCGCAGGCCGAGACGAATGCGGGCACCACGACGTTCACGTTCCAGGTCAACCTCAGCGCGGCGGCACCCGCCGGCGGCGTCACGTTCGACATCGCCACGGCCGACGGCACCGCGGAGGACGACACTCCGGCTACCGAAGACAACGACTACGTGGCACAAGCGCTCACCGGCCAGACCATCGCCGCGGGCAACACGTCCTATGCGTTCAACGTCACGGTCAACGGCGACGCCGCCATCGAACCGAACGAGACGTTCTTCGTGAATGTCACGAACATCACCGGCGCCACCGCCGGCGACACGCAGGGTCAGGGCACGATTCAGAACGACGACTCACCGCCGAACCTGACCATCGGCGACGTCTCGCAGGCCGAAGGAAACGCCGGCGGAACGACGATGCAGTTCACGGTTTCGCTGAGCGCACCCGCACCTCCGGGCGGCGTGACGTTCGACATCGCCACGCAGGACAACACCGCCACGACCGCGGACAACGACTACGTCACGAACAGCGTCACCGGCGCGACGATCGCCGCGGGGAACTCCTCCGCGACCTTCGACGTCACGATCAACGGCGACACGGCGTTCGAATCGAACGAGACGTTCTTCGTCAACGTCACCAACGTCACCGGTGCGAACGTCACCGACGGCCAGGCCACCGGTACGATCAACAACGACGACGCCGCACCGCAGATCACGATCAACGACGTGAGCGTCACGGAAGGCAACGCCGGTACGCAGGTGATGACGTTCACCGTCACGATGTCGGTCGCCGCGGGCTCGAACGTCACGGTCGACTACGCGACCGCGGACTCGAGCGCCACCGATGCCAACAACGACTACGAAGTCGCGAGCGGCACGGTGACCTTCATCCCCGGCGACTTGAGCGAACAGATCAGCGTCACGATCAACGGCGACACGAACATCGAAGGTGACGAGCAGTTCTTCGTGAACCTCTCGAATCAGACCGCCGGCGTCACGCTTTCCGACAACCAGGGCCTCGGCGTCATCAAGCTCGACGACGCATTCAGCCTCGCCGCGGTGGACACGCCGTACACGACGAACTTCGACGTGATGGCCAGCACCGGCACGTTCGCCGCGACCACTCCGGCCGCGTTCACGTTCGTCGAATCCGGCACCGCCGCGAACGCGACGTACTCCGTCAACGACGGCGCGAGCAACACGGGCAACACGTACAGCTACGGCACGACCGCAGCCTCGGATCGCGCGCTCGGCGGACTCCTCTCCGGCTCGCTCACGCCGACGCTCGGCGCGTTCTACGTGAACAACACCGGCGTCACGATCACGAACCTCTCGATGCAGTACCGCGGTGAAGAGTGGCGCTTCGGCGCGACCGGCCGCCAGGACCGCCTCGACTTCCAGTACTCCACCGACGCGACCAGCCTCGCGACCGGCACGTGGACCGACGTCGACAATCTCGACTTCCTCACGCCGAACACCACCGGCTCCGCGGGCTCGCGCAACGGCAACGCCGCCGGCAACTTCGCAAACATCGCGTACACGATCACCGGCCTTTCGATCCCGAACGGCGCAACGTTCTGGATCCGCTGGAACGACTTCAACGCCGCGGGCGCCGATGACGGTCTCGCCGTCGACGACTTCTCGATCACGGCGAACATCTCCGGCGGCATCGCGACGATCGACAACCAGTCGCTCCCCGAGGGCGCGGCCGGCACGCAGATCATGACGTTCACCGTCACGCTCGATCAGCCCGCGGGCGCGAGCGGTGTCACCTTCGACATCGCCACCGCCGACGGCACGGCGACGGTCGCCGACAACGACTACGTCGCGAACAGCGTCATCGGCGCGAGCATCGCGCCGGGCGGCACGACGTACCAGTTCCCCGTGACGATCAACGGCGACGCGAATCCCGAGTCGACCGAGCAGTTCTTCGTCAACATCACCAACCTCACCGGCGCCATCCTCGGCGACGGCCAGGGCATCGGCACGATCGTCTCCGACGACGTCACGCTCACGCTGATTCACGACATCCAGGGCAACGGCCTGCAGTCGCCGCTCAACGGCTCGCCGGTCAACGTCCGCGGCATCGTCACCGGCATCAAGAGTGGCGGCAGCGGCGGCTTCTTCGTGCAGGAAGAACTCGCCGACTACGACGCCGATCCGAATACGTCGGAAGGTGTGTTCGTCTTCACGAGTGGCGTGATTCCCGCCGGCGTCGCGATCGGCAACATCGTCGACGTCAGCGGCACGGTGAGCGAGTTCCCCACCGCGGCGAATCCGCACACCGTCACTGAAATCGCAGGCACGGTCACGGCGAGCATGGTCTCGACGGGTAACCCGCTGCCGACCGCGGTCGTGCTCACGCCGGCGGAAGGCGCGCCGACGACGAACATCTCGCAGTACGAGCGGTACGAAGGCATGCGCGTCACCGCGGCGTCGTTCACGGTCGTCGCGCCGACGCAGGGCTCGGTCAACGAGGCGAGCGCCACGTCGACGAGCACCGGCGTGTTCTACGTCGTCGTCACCGGCGTCGCGCGTCCGTTCCGCGAGATCGGCATCGAGCAGACAGCGGTCATCCCGTCCGAGGCTCCGTGCCCGGCGTGCATCGACGAGTGGGACATGAACCCCGAGAAGCTGCGCGTCGACTCCGACAACCAGCCGGGCGCCACCCAGCTCAATGTCGCCGCGGGACAGACGGTGACGAACATGGTCGGCCCGCTCGACTTCGGCTTCTTCGAATACACGATCCTTCCGGAGGCCGCGACCGTTCCGATCGTCGCGGGCGACAACACCTTCGACGCCGTCCCGACGCCGACCTCCACCGAGCTCACCGTCGCCGGCTACAACCTCGAGCGCTTCTTCGACACGGTCGATGATCCGGGCGTCTCAGACGTCGCACTGACGCCGACCGCGCTCACGAACCGCCTGAACAAAGCCTCGCTCGCGATCCGCAACGCGCTGAAGACACCCGACGTCGTCGGCGTCGTCGAGGTCGAGAATCTCTCGGTCCTCCAGCAGCTCGCCGCGAAGATCGACGCCGATACCGCCGGCGCGACGAACTACGTTGCGTACCTCACCGAAGGCAACGACGTTGGCGGCATCGACGTCGGCTTCCTCGTCAACGAGAACCGCGTCACGACCAACAGCGTCACGCAGTTCGGCGCGGCCGCGACCTTCGTCGATCCGTCCGACAGCTCCGTCGATCTGCTCAACGATCGTCCGCCTCTGGTCCTCGAAGCGCAGATCCTCCGTCCCGACTCCTCGGTCTACGAATTCACCGTCGTCGTCAATCACCTTCGCTCGCTCAACGGCGTCGACACCGATGACGCCAGCGGCCAGCGCATTCGCGCGAAGCGTGCGGCGCAGGCCGAGTACCTCGCGAACCTGGTGCAGACGCGCCAGACCAGCGATCCCACCGAGCGCATCGTGCTCGTCGG
>DASVNL010000694.1:0-14393 GCA_036383875.1 Thermoanaerobaculia bacterium | reverse complement strand
GCTGTTGCTCGAGAACAAGAGCAGCGCGAAGGTGTCGATGACGACGAAGTCGAAGGCGAACGGCTTCACGGTCGCGGACAAGAACGTGCTGCCGGGCGTGCGCGATCACTTCGTGCAGACCACGCCGAAGTTCGAGCTCGGCGATCCGGTGGTCGGCGTGAATCTGCGCTGGTACCTCGCGAACTCGATCTTCCGCCGCGCGATGAAAGAGGGGATCCCGAAAGAGAGGGTGGTCTTCCTCTCGATTCACGCGGACTCGCTGCATCCGTCGCTGCGCGGCGCGATGGCGTACATCCCGGGCGCGAGTTTCGTGACCGGCTCGTATCGCAAGCAGGGCGACATCTATCTGACACGCGCCGAAGTGCGCGAGCAGCCGAGCGTCACGCATTCGCGTCGCGATGCGCTCTTGGCCGAGGGCTTGTCGCGCGATCTGGCGGAGTCGGTGATCGATGCGTTCAGCGACAAAGGCTTGAAGGTCCATCCGTTCTCGCCCGTCCGCGACAACGTCATTCGTCAGAGCGGCAAGGAGTGGGTCCCCGCCGTCATCCGCCACAACCAGGTCCCCACGCGCCTGCTCCTCGAAGTCTGCAACCTCGGCAATCGCAAAGACCGCGAGCTGCTCCAGACGAAGAAGTACCGCCAGCAACTCGCCGAGGCGATCTACGCGGGCATCGTGTCGTTCTACACGGAGCGCGATCAGGAACGCGAGCCGTCGATGGTCGCCGCGAGCGCGTCGTCGAAGTAGGGTTGTGTCATCCCGCGCTTCAGCGCGGGATCCCGTGCACAGCACGCGCATCGCCCACCTGCGGGGGATCCCGTGCTCGCGCACGGGATGACACTCATTCGAAGTAGCCGACGACGTCGATCAACAAGTGCGCGCTTCCGCCGCCGATCGACGTGTACACCACGAGCGCTCCATCGGGTCCCAACGTCATGACGCTGTTGTTCGCGCGCGTGCGACCCGCGCGGAAATTCACCGTGCTCGTGCCTGGTCGCGCGTAGTTCGTCGGATACAACTCGACGAAACCGTTCGCAGTCGGCGCGACGATCGTGACGTTGATCGCGACCGCGGTCGCGGTGACCGGAACTCCGCAGGTTCCGCCGATGGAGAACGGGCGTGCGCCATTCGCGAGTGCGGCGCCGCCGCGCGTGTCGACGGAGCGGCATGCCGGCACGATGTGATAGTCCGTGCCGTTGAGCGGCGTGAATCGCGCGACGTAGGACGTCGCGGTCGCGGGTGTCGTGATCGTGTGCGTCTGCGCGCCGCCGTCGCTCCACGACGTGAAGTCGTAGTCCGCGCCGAACAGCGTCTGATCGAACGCGGCGATCGGCAGTTGCCAGTTCGCCCACGATACGACCGTGACCGGCACAGTGAAGTCGATGTTGTTCACGCGCACGACCATGCTGCCCGGCACGGTGTTGAAGGAAAGGTCGACTTTGCGCGGATCGAGCTGACGCGTGACGGTCGCGGAAACGCCGGCGGAGTCGGTCGCGGTGAGTCGAATCTCGAGGAACGACGTCTCCGCCGCCGCGAGATCCTCGGGCGCGGGCGCAGTGAGCGGAATGTTGTTGCCGGTCGTTGGTCCGAGGAATGGGTGCGTGTGTTGATCGTGATGTTGCAGCACCGTCCAGCTCAGCGACGACGCGGGAAGCGTTCCGTCTTCGGTGTCGGTCGCGCTGCCCGTGAGCGTGAAGTTCTGCCCGACGCTGAACAGCGTTCCGGCCGCGGGCGCGGTGATCGTCGGAACCGGCGGCGTGTTGCCGGACACGATGCGCACGGTGTCGGGCGTGGAGAACGCGAAGTTGTTGTCGCGTACGCGCAGCGATGCCGTGTAGACGCCGGTCGCGTACGTGTGCTGAATCGTCGTCGATGTCGTCGACGTTTCGGGCGTGCCGTCACCGAACGTCCAGAAGTACGTGAGCGTGTTGCCGGAGTCCGGATCGCTGCTGCCCGCGCCGCTGAGCGTCACGACGAGCGGCGACGGGCCAGTCTCCGGCGACGCGCTCGCAACGGCGTTCGGCGCGTTGTTGCCTGCCGGATTGTTGTACTGGATGCGACGCACGGAGCCGCCGCCCGCGTACGTCGTGTAGTAGAGCGCCTGCGACGATCCCCACGGTCCGAACAGCAGATGCACGGCGCTGCTGCTGCCGAGCGCGGTCGCGAACGACGCCGCGTTGTACGTACCGCTCGTGTTGCGCAGCGTGAAGATCGCGCCGCAGTTGTAGTCGCTGAAGAGATACGCGTTGTCGTACCCCGGCCACACGCCGTTCGGCACGAACGCGCCGCCCGTGATCGAGCCGCAGCCGCCGACGCTCGTGCCCGGGACGTTGCCGCTGTGCGAGTACTCGAAGATCGGATCGACCATCGACGGCGGCGCCGGGTTGCACAAACCAGTCGTGCTGTTCGTATGCGCGCCCTCGCGACAGTTCCAGCCGAAGTCGGCGCCGGACTGCGCGAGGTCGATCTCTTCGTACGCGCCCTGTCCGACGTCGTTGACGAACAGGCGCGTCGTCGTGGAGTTCGGATCGACGGCCATGCGGAACGGGTTGCGGAAGCCCCACGCGAAGGTCTCCTGACACTTCGCCGCGGTGGTGTTGCCGTTGACGTTGCAACGCGCGCTGTCCGCGCCCTGAAACGGATTCGTCGCGGGGATGCCGCCGGTCGTCGTGATGCGCAGGACCTTGCCGAGAAGAATGTTCTGATCGCGCGAGGCATCGTTCGATCCGGCGCAGCCACCGCCGGCGTAGTCGCAGCCGCCGTCGCCGATCGAGATGTACAGATAGCCGTCTTTGCCGAACTGCAGGTCTCCGCCGTTATGGTTTCCGGCAGGGGATGGAATGTTGTCGACGAGCACCAGCTCGGTGTTGCTCGCGACGGTGTTGCCGCTCATCGTGAATCGCGCGACGCGATTCACGCACGTGCCGCTAGCTTTCTTGAAGGTGCGATAGAGATAGAGATAGCCGTTCGACGCAAACGCAGGATCGACGGCGACGCCGAGGAGTCCCTGTTCGGAGTTCGTACAGAGCGCAGTCGACGGGAACGTGATGGCCGGAGTCGTGAGCAGCGCACCGCCGGAGTAGACGCGCAGACTTCCGCTCTGTTGCGTGATGAGCAGGCGTCCGTCGGGCGTGAATGCGAGTGCCGTCGGCGCGGTCACGGAGGTCACGGAGACGTCGCTGAAGCCGGAAGGCACGACCGCGCGAGCAGAAAGGGAGAGGAAGAGTACGCCGGCAACGAGAAGCGCGGAGGTACTGCGGGTCATGAAGTCGCGGTCAGCATAGATCGTTCCAGTGGTTCGTCTGCGTGAGCGAAGTCACGTGGCTATAATCCGCGCCGCATGCCGCGTTCTTTCGAAGGAGACCTCACTGCCGACGGACTGCGTTTCGGCATCGTCGCCAGCCGGTTCAACGACGAGATCGTGTCCGGAATGCTCGAGGGCGCGCTGAATTGTCTGCGCCGTCACGGCGCGGACGACGACGCGATCTCGCTGTATCGTGTGCCCGGCGCATTCGAGATTCCCACGCTGACGTCGAAGCTCGTCGCCGAGGCGAACTTCGACGCGCTGATCACCCTCGGCTGTCTGATTCGCGGCGACACGCCGCATTTCGATTTCATTTCCGCACAAGTGACCAACGATCTCTCGCGCATCGCCGTCGAAGCGCGCTTTCCGGTGGCGTTCGGCGTCATCACGTGCAACACACTCGAGCAGGCGGTGGAGCGGTCTTCATCGGGCACGAGTAACAAAGGTTGGGAAGCCGCGCTGGCCGCCATCGAGATGGCAAACCTGTGGCGCGGGCTTCGCAGTTCGGAGAATTTTTAGATGGGTGCCCGTCGTAAAGCGCGCGAGCTCGCGCTGCAGATGCTTTTTCAATACGACATGTCCGGCAATCAGCCCGACATGATCATCGCCACGTTCGAGGAGCTGCAGAAGTCGAAGCCGAACACGCGCGAGTTCGCGACCAAGATCTTTCACGGCACCGTGCAGCACGTGCCGGAGATCGACGAGATGATTCAGAACCAGGCCGAGAACTGGCGCCTGTCGCGCATGGCCGCGGTCGATCGCAACATCATCCGCATGTCCGTCTACGAGTTTCTGCACGAAGACGACACGCCGAAGCTGGTCATCATCGACGAGGCCATCGAGATCGCGAAGAAGTACGGCACGCAGAAGTCCAGCCAGTTCATCAACGGCATCCTCGACGGCATTCTCAAACGGTACAATCTCGCCGGCGATGAACGGCGAGGTGAGAAGACTGAGCGCCCTGAACCCGAAGACGATCAGGACGAGGAATGACGTGAATCGCGCCGGAGCCGCGCGATGAGTCTTCTCGGACGCCTCGAGGATCTCTCCCTCACCGACATCGTGCAGATCGTGTATCTCTCGCGCCGCACCGGCGTGCTGGAGATCATCAATGATGCAGGCCGGCACACGGTCCTGTTCCGCCAGGGACTGGTCGTCAACGCCGCCGCACCCGAACACGCCGATCTCGTGAAGTTCCTGCACGCCGCGGAACTGATCTCGACCGACAACGCGACGATGATCCGGCAGATGGAAGAGAAGGGGATCGCCGCGGGAACGGCGGTGCTCGAGCTCAATCTGCTGTCGAAGGACGATCTCACCGAGGCGATTCGCAAACGCATCGTGAGCGTCGTCTCGCCGCTGCTGCAGAGCAAGGAAGGCGAGTTCAACTTCATCCTCTCCGACTCGATGTCGGCGATGGATCTCGAGTACGAGCCCGATCAACTCTTCCGCGAAGGCGGCTTCGCCCCGAACAAACTCCTCGGCACCGGCGAAGGCGAGAAGATCAAGCCGCTCAAAGGCCTCGAAGAATCGCTGAAGGCCGGCAAGGCGCTGCTGCGCGGCGCAACCACCGCCGCCGAAACGACTCCCGCCTCCCTCAACCTCGGACTCGGCCAGCCGATCGCGCCGCCGCCACCGCCCGCGCGCCTGCCGGGCACCGCCCCGTCCGCGACCGACAACATCCTGCCGTTCCCGAGTCGCGACGATTTCACGCCCATCGACTTGCCGCCGTTCCCGGACGACGAAACGCCGCTGACGACGCTGCCGGGCGACTTGCCGTCCGAGGGGATGAAACCGGCGACGCCGCGCACGCCGCAGTTGCCGCCGCCGAATCCGACGGGGCAGTTCAAAGTCGCGGGTGGTCTGTTCGAAGTCGAATCGCCCGAGGCGGCGTTTCGCAACGTCGTGCTCTTCGAGCGCAATCCGCTCGTGCGCGTCGCGGCGCGTCGCGCGTTCACGAAGCACGGCGTCAAGATCTTTCAGTACGGATCGCTCGACGACGTGCGCGCGGCGATGACCGATCTCTTTCGGTCCAACAGCTTCTTCGTCACCTTCCTCGAGCTCACGAACGACGACGCGTCCGTGCGGCTCATGCAGCAAGTGAAACGCAAGAATCCGCGGCTGCCGGTCGTCGTGATCGACGCCGAGGCCGACTTGCGACGTCGCCACGATCTGCTGCGCGCCGGCGCGGACCTCTATCTCACCAAGCCCACACCCGCGCGCTTGCAGCCTGGACTCGCGGAAGAGGAACTCGCGCTTTTCGCCGATGAGCTCGTGCTCTTCGCGGAGCGTTCATTCGATCAGTGGGAGCAGCTCACGGGCGGCGGCATCGAAGCGGGGAAGAAGTTCTACGAGCTCGCGACGAAGGAAACGACCGAGAGATCGTTCGGACTGCTGCGACAACTCATCAACGAGCTTTCGAATCCGAACGACATCGGCGAAGTCTCCGCGACGATCCTGCGATTGTCCGCGGAGTATCTCGATCGCGGCGCGCTCTTCATGGCCTCAGACGACGAGTTCGTCGGCCTCGGCGGATTCGGCGTCATCGAAAAAGGGGAGCCGCTCGATCAGCGCGTGCGCAAGCTGCGCATCGCGCGCAATCAGCCGTCCGTCCTCGCGGACGTCGTGAGCAACGGCGAGGCGCATCGCGGCAAGATGCGGCGCACGCCGGCGAACGTCGATCTCATCGACCAGCTCGGCGGGCTGTTGCCAACGGAGGTCGTCGCACTTCCGATCATGCATGGCGACCGGGCCATTGGTATCCTGTACGGCGACAACGCGGAGCATCGCGCGCCGATCGACAGCATGACGGGACTGGAGATCTTCCTCTCGCAGGCTGGATACGCATTCGGGAACGCGGTGTTCGCATCGGAGAGGGCGGGGCGGCGCTGACGTTATGAAGATCCTCGTAGTGGAAGATTCCTCGTCGATGAGGGCGTATCTCACGACCATCATCGAGAGCGGAACGGAGAGTTACGACCTCGAGATCGTCGAGGCGGCCAGCGGTTTCGAGGCCCTCAAGACCCTTCCGCATCATCGCTTCGACGCCATCCTCACCGACATCAACATGCCGGACATCAACGGCCTGGAACTGGTGAGTTTCCTCAAGAATCATCCCGTCTACCGATCGATCCCGATCATGGTCATCTCCACCGAGTCGACGGAAGAAGACCGTCGCCGGGCCGCTGCTCTGGGTGCCGAGGAGTACCTCGTGAAGCCCTTTCAGGCGGGCGAGCTGGTGGAGAAGTTGCGCAGGCTTTTGAAAGTCGCGTAAGTCGCGCCTTCGCGGCTGGTAACATTCACCGCGGTCCATGGCGAAAGAAGACGATCGCGCCAAAGAAGAATTCACCTCCGAAGCCGAAGAGCTGCTCGACACGCTCTCGCGCGATCTCGTCGAGTTCGAGTCGCAGGGAACGGCCGTGCGGCCGGAGCTGGTCAACAAGATCTTCCGCGAGGTTCACTCGCTCAAAGGTCTGGCCGGCATGCTCGGCTTCGGCGACATCTCCGAGCTCTCGCACAGCCTCGAGGACATGCTCGACCGGCTGCGCATGGGCAAGATCCCGATCACGAAAGATCTGATCGATCTGCTCTACGACGCGGTCGACGGACTCAATCGCCTCGTCATCGCGATCAACGACCCGTCGCTGACCGGCCTCGTCGACATGAACTCGTTGACGAGCCGCATCCACGCGATCGTCACGCAGCAGCCGCAGCAGAAGCACGACGATCCGTTCGCGCTGCTCACGCTCGACGAGCAGACCAAGAAGTCGCTCACCGAATACGAAGAGCATCGCCTCCTCGAAAACGTGCGCGCGGGCAAGTCGATCCTCTCGCTCGAAGTCACGTTCGACTTCAGCGACTTCGACGAGCGTCTGCGCGCGCTCACCGGCAACTTGAGCGAAGCCGGCGAAGTCATCTCGACGCTTCCCGCGATTCCAACGGGCAACGTCAACGGCATCGCGTTCCGCTTGCTCTACGGCTCCGTGCTCGACGCCGACGCGGTGAAAGTGCTCGCGCCCGAAGCGGTCGTCAGCTCGTTGCGAAAAGCGGCGGTGGCCGCGGCAGCGCCGGTGACGGAAAGCGTCGCGACGCTTTCCGCGGTCGAGATGCCGGAAGAAGAGATGTCGCTGCGATCGCTGTCGCAGACCGTGCGCGTCGACATCTCCAAGCTCGATCACGTGATGAACATCGTGGGCGAGCTGATCATCGAGAAGACGCAGCTCGAGGCGCTCGCACGCGCGATGACGCTGCAGCAGGCGCGGCTCGCGTCGCACGAGCTCGGGAAAATCTCCCGCAACCTCGATCGTAAACTGAACGAGCTGCAAAAGTCCGTCATCGAGATCCGCATGGTCCCGGTCGGACAGATCTACTCGAAGCTCTCGCGCACCGTGCGCAAGCTCGCGCGCGAGCTCGGCAAAGAGATCGAGCTCGTGCTGCGCGGCGAAGACACGGAGCTCGACAAGATGATGGTCGAGGAGCTGACCGATCCGCTGATGCACATCATCCGCAACGCGCTCGACCACGGCGTCGAGTCGCCGGAAGAGC
Organism: Thermoanaerobaculia bacterium; assembly: GCA_036383875.1. Lineage (GTDB taxonomy): Bacteria > Acidobacteriota > Thermoanaerobaculia > Gp7-AA8 > Gp7-AA8 > QHVT01. The sequence goes on along the minus strand of DASVNL010000694.1, from coordinate 6,546 downwards.
GTCGCCGCGCCGGCAAGTCGTCGATCGGCCACGTGACTCTGAACGCGTATCAGCAGGGCAACTCCGTCGTGCTCGACGTCATCGACGACGGCCGCGGCATCGATCCGGAGAAGGTCCGCCGCGTCGCGCTCGAGCGCGGGCTGATCACCGAGAAAGACGTCATCGATCAGAACCGCGCGTACGAACTGCTCTTCACGCCCGGATTCTCGACGGCGTCGCAGGTGAGTGAGATCTCCGGACGCGGCGTCGGCCTCGACGTCGTGAAGCGCAACATTCAGGAACTGAAGGGGACGATCGACGTGATGTCGCGTCCCGGCGAAGGCTCGACGTTCCGCATCTCGCTGCCGATCACGCTCGCGATCATCCAGGCGCTGATCGTCGAGGCGGGCGGCGAGAAGTTCGCGATTCCGCTGACGTCGGTGGAAGAGTCGCTGCGCATCTACTCGCGCGACATCCGCACGGTCGAGCGCAAGGAAGTGTTCACGCTGCGCGACTTCACGTTGCCGCTGCTGCGACTGTCCGATGCATTCCAGCTCGCGGACTCGCACGATCACGGGCCAGACACGAAGTGGTTCGTCGTCGTGACGCGCGCGGGAGAGAAGACGATCGGCATTCTCGTCGACTCGCTCGTGCGTCAGCAGGAAGTGGTCATCAAGTCGATCGGTGAGCGGTTGAAAACGATTCCCGGCATCGCCGGCGCGACGGAGATCGGCGAGAGTGACATCGTGCTGGTCGTCGACGTCGGGTCGTTGATCGATCACTTCGGCGGACGCGCGCGCGACGTGCGGGCGCGGGCGGTTGCGGGCTAGCCGGCATGTTCGAAGAACACTTCGGCCTCACCGCGAAACCGTTCGGCAAGACGCCCGATCCGAGTTTCCTCTACGAGTCGCGACAGCATCGCGAGGCGCTCGCGCGACTCGAGTACGCGGTCGACGAGAAGGAACTGGCGCTGCTCGTCGGCGACATCGGCTCGGGCAAGACGACGTTGTCGCGCGCGCTGATCGATCGCATCGGCGACGCGCGTCCGGTGGTGCTGCTCATCAATCCGCGACTCACGCCGATGCAGCTGCTCCGCTCGATTGCGCGCGGCCTCGAGCTCGAGCCGGCGCGATTCCGCAACGAGCTGCTCGATCAACTGCACACGAAGTTGTACGAGCTGTTCGAGGCGAAGCGCGAGCCGGTACTGATCATCGACGAGGCGCAGCTCATCCCATCGAAGGCGACCTTCGACGAGATCCGTCTGCTGACGAACTTTCAGCTCGACGATCAGAATCTGTTGAGCGTCGTGCTGGTCGGCCAGCCGGAGCTGGAGACGCGTCTCGATCGCGAGGCGTACGCGCCGCTGCGACAGCGGATCGGGATGCGCTACTCTCTCGGTCCCTTGTCGCTCCCCGAGACGGTCGACTACATCGAGCACCGCATCCGCGTCGCCGGAGGCAGCCGCAATCCGTTCGACGAAACCGCGATGGCCGAGATGCACGCGCTCAGCGGCGGCGTCCCGCGCCTGATCAACACGCTCGCAACCACCGCGCTGCTCGATGCGTTCGGCGAAGACGCCGAGCACGTCGACGCGCCCCGCATTCTCTCCGCCGCCCGCGAGCACCGCATGGAGCCCGCGCATGGTTGATCTCGCCAAGATCAGGAAGAAAGCGAAGAAGGGGAACGCCGGCGTCCCGCCGGCTGAGCACGCGGCGTCCCCGCCGCCCCCCGAACCGCCGCCGCCCCCCGCAGGCGAGACGCCTGCACCTTCAGCCTTCGAGGACGCCGGCGTTCCGCAAAACAAGCTCGAGTCGTTCAAGGAAACGGCGGGCAAGCGTCGTGCGGCCGATGCGGCGAAGCAGGAAGTCGAAGAACGCTCGCGGCTCGAGCTTCTCACCTTCGTGATCGCTGGCGAACACTACGCCGTCGACATCGAGCGCATCGTCGAGATCGTGACGCCGCGACCGGTCACTCGCATCCCCAACGCCGACACGACCATCGTCGGCATCATTTCGCTGCGCGGCACGATCGTCACGCTCGTCGACGTCCGCGGAAAGCTGCGCCACGACGTGGCGGGAGAAGGCAACGCCGACACGCGCATCGTCGTCATCGACTATCACAATGAGATGATCGGATTCATCGTCGACCGCGTGCTGCGCGTCGTGAAAACGGAAGCGGGGGAGATCGAGCCGCACCCGGTCGTCCATGCGACCGAGCTCGATGACGCCATCCGCGGCGTGTTCCGCGCAAATGGCGCGTTGACGATCCTGCTCGATCTGGACAAACTGCTCGACCACAGATGGACCTGACCTGTAAGAAGTGCGGCTCGAGCTTCCGCGCCGCGGTGACGCTGCCGTTGGTTGCACCGGTGCGCGTCGCCTGCCCCCGCTGCCAGTATCAGATGGTGCTCAAACCGCGCACCTCCAGCGGCATGCATCCGGTACCGGAGCTCGACACGCCGATTCCCGCGCGCATCCCGCGACGCCGCACGGCCGCAATCGCCGACGAGCCTCGCCCCTTCCGCTTTTTCCTCGGCAGTCATCTCGAACGTCTCGGCTTCGAAGTCGAATACTTCGAGACCGGCGATCCGACGCTCGAGTTCGTGCGCCGCACGCGCGCCGAGCTCGTGATCGTCAACGTCTACCTCAAAGGAAAGCTCGGCGTCGAAGTCACCGAAGAGATCAAGGCCGATCCCGCGCTCGATGCGACGCGCGTGATCCTCATCGGCGCGTTGTTTCGCGCGAACCGTTTCCGCGCGAATCCGACGAACCTGTACGGCGCCGACGAATACATCGAAGAGCAGATCCCGGAGAAAGAGTTCCGCCAGATCATCCGCAAGCTCTTCCCCGAAGTCGGCGACACGAGCGAAGTGCCGATCGAGCCGCGCGAGTACGACGAAGCGCGCAGACTGGCGCGCCTCATCCTCTCGGACATCATCATCTACCACGTCGCGAAGGTGGAGCAGGGCATTCGCGACAACAACTTCTTCGAGCTGCTCAAAGAAGAGATCGAAGAAGGCCGCGCGTATTACGACTCGCGCGTGCCGCAGCGCGTCCGCCGCGACACCGAGATCTACACCGAAACCTTGCAGCAGTTCGTGCAGATGAAGCGCGAGGAGCTCGAGCGGCTCAAGACAGGCACGCAATGACCGCTGATCCGCAAATCATCGAACAGGCCCGTTCCGCCGATCCCGACGCGCGGCAGAAGGCGGCGTTCCTCGTCGCGCAGTCCGCCGACGAGCGCAACCTTCCGCTGATGTTCGAGCTCCTCGGCGACAAGGACTGGCGCGTGCGCAAGACCATCGTCGACGGTCTCGTGCGCGATCGCCGTCCGGACATCGTCAACGGCCTGCTCGACGCGCTCGCGGATCCCGAAAACGCGGGCAAACGCAACTCGGCGACCGAAGCGTTGATCCGCATCGGCGACGGTGCGATCGCGCCAATCGTCGCGCGGCTGCGTCGCGAGCAGGACATCGACGTGCGCCTGTCGCTCGTGAATCTGATCGGCGATCTCCGCAGCCGCGAAGGCTTCGACATCCTCATCGAGATGCTCGACGGCGAAGACGACGTCAACGTCGCCTCGTCGATCGTTTCGTCGCTCGGCAAGTATCACGACGCGAGCGCACTGCCGAATCTCATGCGCGTGTTGCGCACGCGCGAAGATCTCTGGCTCAAGTTCCACGTCGTCGAAGCGCTCGGCGAAATCGGCGATCGCGCGGCTCTGCCGTCGATCCTCCCGCTGTACTCCGAGAAATCGCTGCGCAAGCCGGTGCTCGAGGCGATCGGCAAGATCGCGGACATCGGCACGGTCAACTTCCTCCTGCGCATCATCGCGGACGAAGACAAACTGAATCTCACCGCGCTGCGCGCACTCGTGCGCATCGCCGAGGCGAGCAAGCCGCGCATCGTCGAAGAAGCGGAGCGCCAGCTCATTCAGCAGCGATTCCGCGAGTCGTTCCCGCGTGAGAAGATCGCGCCGCTCATCGAACATCTCCACTCGACGCCGAAGCGCGAAGTCAAGGCGTTCATCCTCAAGTTTCTCGGCTGGTCCGGCGACGAGCACGCACTGCCGGTACTGCTCTCGTATCTCGCGCATCCCGAAACCGCGGAAGTCGCGGCGCAGGCGCTCAGCGACTTCGGCACCGGCGCACTGCCGGCGATCCTCACGTCGCTGCAGAACGAAGAAGACGATGAGCTGATCGGACTGCTGCTGCGCGTCGTGAATGCGATCGGCGGTGCCGAGGCGATTCCGAGCATTTTGCAGTTCCTCGATCACGACAATCCGATCATCCGCCGCCTCGCCATCGAGACCCTTGGCGAAATCCCCGATCCCTCGTCGATGGATTACCTGCTCGCGAAACTCGACGATCACGACGTCAGCTCGCAGCAGGCCGCGGTCAACTCGATCACCGCACTCGTCGTCGCGTTCCCCGCGATGAAGCAGGACGTGCTCGCGAAGATCCGCAAGCTCCTGCAGTCGCCGTCCGTGCCGATCAAGCTCAACTCGCTGTCGGTCTACGTCAACATCCAGGGCGAGGGCTATCACGACGAGCTGCTGCTCGCGTCGAAAGACAGCGATGCGGTGATTCGTCAAAAAGCCGTCTCGCTGATGGGCAAGTTCGGCGAAGAGCGATTCGCCGATCAGCTCGTGTTGTCGCTCGCGGACGAGTCGACATCGGTGCGACTCGCGGCGATCAACGCGATCGTGCGGCTGCGCCCGGAGACGGGACTCGAACCGCTCATCAGCTCACTCGAAGATCACGACATCTGGATCCGCACCGCGGCCGCGCAGGCGCTCGGCGAGTATCGCCATCGCAACTCGATCGAGCCGCTGATGCGCCATCTTCTGCACGATCCGCCGCCGGTGCGCATCGCGGTCATCGAGGCGCTCGGCAAGTCGGAAGATCCGCGCGTCAAGACGGTGCTGTTCCAATGCCTCGCGGAATCCGATCCCGAAATTCAACGCGCCGCGATGCTCGCGCTCGCGCGCATCCCCGGCCAGGACGTGTTCGATCACATCGTGCACGCGCTCGGCAGTGACGACTGGCGTTTGCGCGCCGCTGCCGCTGCGGCTCTCGGCGCGCGCGGCGATCGCGCGGGACTGCCGGTGCTGCATCGCGCGCTCGAAGACGCCGATACGTACGTGCAGCAATCCGCGGTTCACGCGCTCGACAAAGTCGCGGACCGCTCGTCGTTCCCGCATCTGCTCAAAGCTCTCGAAAACGCAGCGATTCTCGACGACGTTTCCGAGATCTTCGTGCAGCACAAGGATCTCTATCGCGATCTGCTCGAAGAGGCGTGGCGGAAGGCGGACAGCAGGAGGGAAGTGATCATCGCGGCAATTCTGGCGGCGATGAAACGGAGCTCGGACGAACGCTGAGCGTTCACTTATGTCGAACTTCACGTTCTCGTTGAACCATCACATGGACCTTCCGGACGACGTGTTCCGGTTGCTCCGGGACCAGATTTACAAACGGTCCGGGATCTGGTTCAACGACACGTCGAAGTACCTGCTCCAGAAACGCCTGTCGCCGCGCGCCCGCGAGCTGAACTTCGACTCCTTCCAGAAGTACTTCTACTTCCTGCAATACGACCCGCGCGCCGACGCCGAGTTCGACCAGATCTTCGATCTCGTCACGACGAACGAAACGTATTTTTTCCGCGAGCCCGCGCAGTTGCAGGCGTTCATCGAAGAGATCATCCCGGATCTGCTTTCACGCAAGACGGTGAAGAAGATTCGGATCTGGTCCGCGGGCTGTTCATCGGGCGAAGAGCCGTACTCGATCGCGATGCTGCTGCAGGAGTCGGGCTGGTACGAGCACGCGACCTTCGAGATTTTCGCGAGCGACATCAATCAGCAGGTGCTCGCCAAGGCGCGCAAAGGCACGTATCGCGAGAGCGCTTTCCGCGCGACGACGCCGCATCTTCGCGAGCGCTACTTCACGCGCAACGACGACGCGTCATGGCGCATCACCGACGAGATTCGCAATCGTGTGTCCTTCGGCCGTCTCAATCTCTACGACGAAGCGCGCGTGTCGCTCCTCGGGCACCTCGACGTCGTCTTCTGCCGCAACGTGATCATCTACTTCGATGATGCGTCGAAGCGCGTGGTCGTCACGAATTTCTACAACCGCCTCATCGACACCGGCTACCTCCTCCTCGGCCACAGCGAATCGCTCATCTCCCTCTCCACGCAATTCAAGCTGCGCCACTTGAAACACGACATGGTGTATCAGAAGTAGGGACGTGTTTCGCCTGTGGTGTGACTTGTCGCGGGACGAGTGATGAGTGATGAATGATGAGTGATGAGCCGTGTCGCAAGAGTGATGCGCTCGGGATGCTGTTCATCATTCATCACTCATCACTCATCACTCGTTTCAACCTAGAATGACCCTCGGTGCCGCTCAGCAATAGCATCCGAGCCCTTGTGATCGACGACTCCGCGTATAACCGCGTGACGCTCACGCGCATGCTGGAGACGGACGAGCGCATTCGCGTGGTCGGCACGGCGGTCAACGGCGAGGACGGGATCAAGCAGGCGATGAAGCATCGCCCCGACGTGATCACG
>DASVNL010000693.1:0-6927 GCA_036383875.1 Thermoanaerobaculia bacterium | reverse complement strand
TCGCGTCCCACATCCATGAGCCGCGCCCCGTCGCGAATGTCTTCCGCGCACGCAGCGCAGTCGAAATAGTGCTCTTCAAACATCTCCGCTTCCGGCCCGGCCAGCTCCCCGAGGAGGTACCGTTCGGCAGCGTGTGTTTCGATGGCGGTGGCGTGATCCATTTCCTCGACTCTCACTCCGGTAGTGAACTTCAGCCGCCAAACGTTTCATGAATCTGCAGGCGTCCACTGTGGCGCCGCAGAAATTGCGCACGAAACTTCTCTTTCGCGCGGTGCAGCAAGACGCGCAAATAGCCGCGGTCGATTCCGTAGCGGCGGCAGATGTCTTCCTTGTCGCCCTCTTCGAGAAACACGGCGCGGAGAATCTCGGCGTCGCGCGGCTCGAGCAGCTCGAGCACGCGGCGAACGCGCTTCCGCGTCAGCGCCGCGTCGAAATGCGCGTCGGCGTCGGTGGTCGTGGCCATTTCCGCGTCGCCGTCGAGCGCGTCCGTGCGTGACTCCGCGCGGTAGTACTCCATCAATACGAGGTTGCAGGTGGAGTTGACGAAGGCGCCCAGCTTGCGGCCGTCGCGGAGATCGCCGAGGCGCTCGAGGACGCGGAGAAAAACCTCCTGGCGAACCTCATCCACGGCCTGCATGGACCGGAGCCGGCGCCGCAACTTGACGAGCAGGAGATCGCGAAAATACGCGTGGAAATGGTCTTCCGTCGCGCGGTCTCCGTCTCGCAGACGGCCCACATAGTCGTCGTCGAACGGGAACAGCTCCATATTGAGTTTTCTGTACTTTACAGCAATCCATCCGCCCGGATGAACGGAGAAGTGTCTGTGTGGTACCCCGTAAGGCGTGACGGCCGGGGAGGTTTTAATCCGTAGACGGGGAGAGGCGGCGCAGAACCTGGCGGATGGCGGCGTGTCCGATGGCGACGTCGACGTCGCGCTGGAGCACCGGGATGTAGCGCGCGGAAAACTCGGCGTCGGCGTTCGTGCCGAAGAAGTGCTCGATGCGCGCGGCCACGGCGTCGACGTCAGCGCGTTCGAAGTCGGTGCGGCTCATCGTGTCGATGTCGACGATGAGTGAGGTGAGGGGCTTGAGCCAGGTGAAGAACGGATCGTCCTGGAGCAGTTGAAGAAGATGCGTCGGACCGTTCACCGTCGCGTTTGCTTTGTACTCTTCGCTCGCGGCGTCGATGAGCGCGCGATGCAGCGGCAGGAGCTGCTTCCACGCATCGCGCAGCGCGGCGCGCAGCTCCGCTCGGGCGGGATCGTCGGGCGTGTGCATCATGCGCGCGTACAGATCTTCTTTTTTCATCGTGTGTATGCGGGCGTCACGCGGCAGAAAAATTCACGCGCCTCCACGGTTGGCTGGGGAAGGGTGGGTAGGCAGTTCGCCAACCGTAGAGGCCGTGAAAGCTTGCTGACAGCTCCAGGAGCCACAAGGATACGCCGCAACCTTCGCGCCAGCAACGGAAGATTCGAAGGGCACATCAGTTCATCTTTCCCGTTGCCGCGCGAGGGTCGCTTGAGTACAATCCGCGCCCTCTCGGAATGAACCTCCGAGACATGCAGTTAAGGTTCCGTGCTCGCACCCATAGCTCAATTGGATAGAGCATCTGACTACGGATCAGAAGGTTTGAGGTTCGAGTCCTCATGGGTGCACCAATCTTCAACCCAACACACGGCGGGCACTTCAGCCCGCCGTAGGCTTCTTTGACAGATGAATCAGGTGCAGTGGCAGTCGGAAGCGATGATTGCCGCCTTCACGCTCGCTGAAGAAGCCTCGGCCGACGGAGAGATCCCGGTCGGCGCCGTCATCACCGATCGCGAAGGCCGGATCATCGGACGCGGCCGCAATCGCCGCGAGTCGGGTGATCCTCTGGGACACGCCGAGCTCTACGCGATCCGCGAGGCAGCTCTCGCGATCGGCGACTGGCGACTCGAAGGCACGACGATGTTCGTCACGCTCGAGCCGTGCGCTATGTGCGCCGGCGCGCTCGTGAACGCCCGCGTCGAACGCCTCGTCTTCGCCGCGTACGATCCGAAAGCCGGTTTCTGCGGATCGCTCGGCAACCTGGTGCAGGACGCGCGTCTCAACCATCGCCTCGAAGTCGAAGGCGGCTACATGGAAGAGCGCTCGCGCGACATGCTCCGGGAGTTCTTCCGCACACTGCGCAGGCGCGACAAAACGGAGAGGTGGCAGAGTGGTTGAACGCGGCGGTCTCGAAAACCGTTATACCTTCACGGGTATCGGGGGTTCGAATCCCCCCCTCTCCGCCATTTTTCGCGCTTCGCGCGGATGAAGGATTCAGGATTGAGACTTGAGGATTAGTTCTCATGCACAGTTTTCGTGCAACTTTTTAATCCTCAATTCTCAATCCCTAATCCTCAATCCCGTGAAACGGAGAGATGGCCGAGTGGCTTAAGGCGCACGCTTGGAAAGCGTGTGTACGTTAATCGCGTACCGTGGGTTCGAATCCCACTCTCTCCGCCAGTTTCCTGATTCGTCAGTCATCCCGTATGGCAGGCGCGACATTGCACGAACTTTGTGGAAGTTCGCGCGCGCGGCCGCGGTTTCGAGTGGTCCGCGCGCTACAATGCGCGCCCTCGACTCGGTGGTTTGAAATGAGCCCGGGTCCTGTGCAGCAGGAGCACCGAACCTCGTCAGGTCCGGAAGGAAGCAGCGATAAGGTGCGAAACCTGCGTGACACAGTAAGGCCTGGGCTCTTTTGAAACCGCCAGCGAGCGCCTTCCAGTAAACTTCCCGCCCGAATGTCCTATCAAGCTCTCGCGCGCAAGTACCGTCCTCAGACCTTCGAAGACGTCATCGGTCAGGAGACGGCGGTGCAGACGCTGCACAACGCGATCGAGGGAAACCGCATCCACCATGCGTACCTCTTCTCGGGCGTCCGCGGCGTCGGCAAGACGACCACCGCGCGCATCCTCGCCAAGGCGCTGAACTGCATCAAAGGTCCGACCTCCGAGCCGGACAACGAATGCACGATGTGCCGCGAGATCACCGAGGGCATCGACATGGACGTGCGCGAGATCGACGCCGCGACGTACACGGGCGTCGACAACGTCCGCGAGCTTCGCGACGTCTCGCAGTTCCAGCCCGCGCGCGACCGCTACCGCATCTTCATCATCGACGAGGCGCACATGCTCTCCACTGCCTCGTGGAACGCGCTCCTCAAGCTGATCGAGGAACCGCCGCCGCACGTGATCTTCATGTTCGCGACGACGGAGATGCACAAGGTCCCGCAGACGATCCTCTCGCGCGTGCAGAAGTTCATGCTGCGCAAGATCTCGCTCGACGATCTGATCGGACGTCTCGAAGTGATCTGCAAACGCGAAGGCATCGAAGCCGAACGCGGCGCACTCGAGATCGTCGCGCGCCGCGGCGAGGGCAGCGTGCGCGATTGCCTCTCACTGCTCGATCAGATCATCGCGTTCAGCGGCCGCACCGTCACCTCCGCCGACGTCGTCACGATTCTCGGCCTCTCCGAAACGATCTTCTTCGCGCGCGTGATCACGCTCGTCGCCGACGGCGACCACGGCGGCGTGCTCGAGGCGCTGCAGGAAGCGTCGGACAGTGGCCGCGATTTCAAGATGCTGTATCGCGACCTCCTGAACTTCGTGCGCAACCTCCTGCTCATCGCGGGCGGCGCACCCGAAGCGATGCTCGCGGTCTCGCCGGAAGACCTGGCGACGATTCACGGCGTCGCGGAGAAGTTCTCGTACACCGACCTGCTGCGCATCGCGAACCTTCTGCTGCGCGACGACGAAACCGTGAATCGCGCGGAACATCAGCGCCTCGCAGTCGAGATCGCGCTGCTCAAGGCCGCGACGTTCCCGCGACTGAAGTCGATCGAGTCGGTCGTCGCAAGTGGCGGAGGCGGTGGCGCAACGAGTCCCGCTCCGTCGAAAAACGCGCCGGCATCACGTCCGACGCAGAGCGCCGCGCCGCGCGCGCAGGAATCGCGCAGCAGCAACGCACCCGCGAGTCCGTCCGATCTCGTCGAACGCGTGCGTCAAAAGCGTCCGCTCGTCGGCGGCTATCTCGCCGCGGCGCAACTCGAACGCGAAGGCAATCGCCTGACGTTCGTGTTCGACGATGCGTTTCAGGCGGACAGCGTGTCCGACGCGAAGGATCAGATCGCGACGATCGCGTCCGAGTTGTTCGGCGAGAAGATGACCGTCGAGACGCGCGTCGGCAGCGCGACCTCCGAAGCTCCCGCGCGACGCGCCGAAGACAAGCCGTCGCCGCTCAAAGACGACCCCGTGCTCAGCGCCTTCCGCAAACACCTCGGCGGTGAGCTCGTGAAGGAGACCAAGCGATGAACATCAAACAACTCATGAAGCAGGCGCAGCAGATGCAGGATCAGATGCAGCGCCAGATGCAGACCATCAAAGTCGAAGGCACGGCCGGCGGCGGGATGGTCAAGGCGGAGATGAACGGCAGCAAGGAGATCGTCTCCATCATCATTGATAAGGAAGCGGTCGATCCGAACGACGTCGAGATGTTGCAGGATCTCGTCAAGGCGGCGGTGAACGAGGCCGGCCGCAAAGTCGACGAGCAGATGCAGTCGACGATGGGCGCGATGACCGGCGGGATGAAGATTCCTGGGTTTTAAGTGACCGCTCCCCCTCTCGCGAACCTCATCAACGAGCTGACGAAGCTCCCCGGCGTCGGCGGGAAGTCAGCCGCGCGTCTCGCGTATCACATCCTCAAACGTCCCGCGGCCGAAGCAGAAGCGCTGGCGACGGCGATCCTCGACGTGAAGACGAAGATCTTCCGCTGCTCGATCTGCAACAACATGACGGACGTCGAGCCGTGCGCGGTCTGCAATGACGCGCGTCGCGATCCTGCAGTGATCTGCGTGGTCGAAGAGGCGTTCAACATCCAAACGATCGAGTCGACGCGCGATTTTAAAGGCGTCTACCACGTCCTCCTCGGCGCACTCTCGCCGCTCAAAGGCATCGGCCCGCAGGACATCGATGTCGGCGGGTTGATCAAGCGCGTGCAGAAGGGCGGCATCCGCGAGGTCATCATCGCGACGAATCCGAACGTCGAAGGTGAGGCCACGGCTCTCTATCTCGCGCAGCAACTGCGCCCGCTCGACGTGCGCACGACGCGACTCGCGTTCGGCCTGCCCGTCGGCGGCGATCTCGAGTACGCGGATCAAGTCACGATGTCGAAGGCGCTGGAAGGGCGCCGGGAGATTTGAGTCGCGCGCAAACTCATGCCTGTGCTATACATTCCCGTCCCGTCCACGGGCTGAACCGCGTGCGTAACATGGTGACTAATGGCCGCTCCTGATCTCGTGATGTACGAGGAGGAGTACCAGCAGATCAAGGACATCCTCCACCGTCTGCAGGTTGACTCCAACTCGAAGATCGTCTTCCTGGTCGACAAGAACGGCCAGCAGATTGCCGTCATGGGCGACATGCGCGGCGTCGATGCGACGTCTCTCGCCTCGCTCACCGCCGGCAATGTCGCGGCCACGGATGGCCTCGCCAAGCTCATCGGCGAGAAAGAGTTCTCGATCCTCTTCCACGAGGGCGAGCGCGACAACATTCACATCTCTCTGGTCGCACAGCGCGTGATTCTCGTCGTGATCTTCGACGAGAAGTCCTCGCTCGGGCTGGTCCGGCTCCGCGTGAAGAAGGCCTCGCAGGAGCTCGAGCGGACGTTCGAACAGCTCATGAAGAAGGCGGAGGCAGACCGCGGCTCGATGGCGAACCGCTTCGACTCGCCGTTCGCTGAAATCACCGACGAAGACATCGACAGCCTCTTCAGCGAATAGCTCCATGACGTTCATCAACTACGCGGCGCGGGAGATCAACTGCAAGATCGTCTACTACGGTCCCGGATTGTGCGGGAAGACGACGAATCTGCAGTGGATCTACGACAAGACGAATCCCCAGGCGAAGGGCAAGCTGATCTCGCTCGCCACGGAAACGGACCGCACTCTTTTCTTCGACTTCCTCCCCCTCGACCTCGGCACGGTCCGCGGGTTCAAGACGCGCTTCCACCTCTACACGGTGCCCGGCCAGGTTTTCTATGACGCATCGCGCAAGCTGATCCTCAAGGGCGTCGACGGCGTGGTGTTCGTCGCCGACTCGCAGGCCGCGCGCATGGAAGCGAACATCGAGTCGCTCGCGAATCTCGACAAGAACCTCAAAGAGCAGGGCTACGACATGCGGCAGATCCCGTACGTCCTGCAGTTCAACAAGCGCGATCTCCCGAGCGCGCTCCCGCCCGACGAGATGTACACGCAGCTCAACTTCAAAGGCGAGCCGACGTTCGAAGCAGTCGCGATGAACGGCACCGGCGTGTTCGACACGCTGAAGGCGGTCGCGAAGCTCGTGCTCACTGAGCTGAAGAAGAAGTGACGTAAGCTTCGTCCGCAATGGACCAGCGCTTTCGATCGCTCTTCAACGACCAGTTCACACCGGAGATTTACGAGTCGTATCAGCGCGAGTTGTCGCGACGCCTCGACTCGACGTTCGAGTTCCGGCTCGCCGAGACGCCGGTGTTTCTCACCGACGACTTCAAACGCCGCGCAGTCGAAAGCGCAACGGCAATCGTCGAGCAACTCTCCGATCCCGCAACGATCGAGAAGATGAAGGCCGCAATCCCGGAACGCTGGAACACGCCGGGGATGGACCGCCTGCCGAATTTCTCGCAAGTCGACTTCGCCGTCGTGAACGACAACGGCACGCTCGTGCCGAAGCTGATCGAGTTGCAAGGCTTCCCGTCGCTGACCGCATTGCAAGTCGTTCAACGTGACGCGTGGCGCGACACGATCGCGCGCATGAATGGTCTCGACGCCGACTGGTCATGCTGGTACTCCGGCTACGATCGCGAGTCGTTCCTCGATCTCGCGCGACGCACGATCGTCGGCAAGCAGGATCCGGCGGAGGTGATCCTG
>DASVNL010000692.1:0-1917 GCA_036383875.1 Thermoanaerobaculia bacterium | reverse complement strand
AGTCGCTGCGGTTGTCGATGACGAGACGGCCGGTGCGCGACGTGCCGAGCGGATCGGGCGGTATGAAGTCGACGGTGACGTCGCTCGGATCGGCCCAGTCGATCGTGACCGGGATGTCGTTGTCGGCGAGGTTCGGATCCGCCTCATCCGCGCGAACCGAAAAGCGAAACGTGTACGGCTGCACGGCAGGCGCCGGTCCGATGTTGCCTGCGAACTGCGCCGACTGTCCCGGCTCGAGCGTCGCGGCGGTGCAACGCCAGCGGACGTCGCCGGTCACTCGCGAACACGTCGGGTTCGCCCACTCGCTCAGCGGATCGATGTCGTCAGGCGATTCGAGCCGCACGTTCGTCGCACGCTGCGGTCCGTTGTTCGTGACGGTGAACTCGAAGCGCGTCGGCCACGGCGCTTGGCCGGGTCCGATCGGCGTGACCTTCAATGAGAGGTCGGCTTGTGCGAACGCGACCGAGGCGAGGAGCAGTTGGGAGAGCAGGAGGGCAACGCGCGCGTTCACAAACCGATGATACGGCGCAGCCGGACAGAGCGTCGGTGACGGATCAGTCGCGCGCCGTGACTTCGCCGATGAAGCCGCGAGCAATCTCATCCGCGCGATGCACGTCGGCGTTGGTCACTTCGATCGCGAGGTCGCGTGCTTTCTCCATCAAGTCGTAGTCGCGAAGGATCTGTCCCATGCGGAATCGCATCGCGCCCGATTGACGCGTCCCAAGGAACTCGCCCGGTCCGCGCGTCTGCAAGTCCGCCTCGGCGACTTCGAATCCATCCTTCGATCGCTCGAACGCATGCAGCCGCTCGCGTGCATCCGGCGCGACGTTGTCGTCGTGCAGCAACACGCAGTACGACTTGCGCTCGCCGCGTCCGACGCGTCCACGTAACTGATGCAGTTGCGAAAGACCGAAACGGTCCGCGTCGACGATGAGCATCATCGACGCGTTCGGCACGTCGATGCCGACCTCGATCACCGTCGTCGCGACCAGGATGTCGATCTCGCCACGCTTGAAGCGCTGCATCGTCTCTTCCTTCTCATCGCTCTTCATGCGCCCGTGCATCATCGCGACGCGACGATTCGGGAAGCGCTGCTGTGTGATCTCGAATCCCTGCGACAGCGGCTTGAGGTTCGTCTTCTCCGACTCTTCGATGATCGGATAGACGATGTAGATCTGCGCGCCCTCGCCGATCTGCGCGTCGATGAAGTCGTACACGCGCTCGACTTCGTGCGACGCGCGTACTCGCGTGATGATGCGCTGGCGTCCGGGCGGCAGTTCGTCGATGACCGACAGCTCGAGGTCGCCGTAGATGGCCAGTGCGAGCGAGCGCGGAATCGGCGTCGCGGTCATGACGAGGATGTCCGTCATCTCGCCCTTCGAGAAAAGCTTCTGCCTCTGCTCGACGCCGAAGCGATGTTGTTCGTCGACGATGGCCAGCCCGAGGGATTTGAAACGGACGCGGTCTTCGAGGATGGCGTGCGTGCCGATGACCAACTGGATGTAGCCGGTGTCGAGTCCGGAGATGAGCGTGCGTCGCTCGCCCGCGACCATCGAACCGGTCGCGCGCGCGACCACGATCGAATGGTCAAGTAGTTGACGAATCCGCTGATAGTGCTGCTCGACCAGGATCTCGGTCGGCGCGAGCAGCGCGACCTGATGGCCGTTGCGGATCATGATGATCGCCGCGATCAACGCGACGATCGTCTTCCCGCTGCCGACGTCACCCTGCAGCAGGCGGTACATCGGCGAGTCGTTTCGCAGATCGTCCGCGATTTCCTTGAGCACACGTTTTTGTGCAGTCGTCAGGCTGAACGGGAGAATCCGTTTCACTTCCTCGCGGAGCTCATCGGTGATTTCGATGTGCCGCGACTTCTTCCGCGTTTCCTCGCGTGCGCGGCGGACGCGCAGCGCGAGC
>DASVNL010000691.1:0-7890 GCA_036383875.1 Thermoanaerobaculia bacterium | reverse complement strand
GCTCGCGCTCTTCCATCTGTCCGTGACCGACGATGACGCGCAGTCCGGGCACGAGGTTCTCGAGGTACTCCTTCATCGCGTAGATCGACTCGACGCGGTTGTGGACGAAGAACACCTGGCCGCCGCGGCCAGTCTCGAACTCGATGGCCTCACGAATGAAGTCGTCGTTGAACGGCACGACCGCGGTCTGAATCGCGAGCCGGTCCTTCGGCGGCGTCTCGATCACCGAGATGTCGCGGATGCCGACGAGCGACATGTGCAGCGTGCGCGGGATCGGCGTCGCGGACATCGCGAGCACGTCGACGGTTTTCTTGATCGACTTGAGACGTTCTTTCTGCGCAACGCCGAAGCGTTGCTCTTCGTCGATGATGACGATGCCGAGGTCTTTCCAGGCGACGTCTTTCGACAGGAGTCGATGCGTGCCGATGACGATGTCGATCTCGCCGGTCTCGACCTTCTTCAGAACTTCTTTCAGCTCTTTGCCCGAGTAGTAGCGCGTGAGCAGTTCGATCGTCACGGGGAACGACGCGAAGCGGCGCAGGAACGTGCGGTAATGCTGGTAGGTGAGGACCGTCGTCGGTGCGAGCACCGCGACCTGCTTGCCGTCCATCACCGACTTGAACGCGGCGCGCATCGCGACTTCGGTCTTGCCGTAGCCGACGTCGCCGCACAGCAGGCGATCCATCGGCTTGCGCGATTCCATGTCGCTCTTCACGTCCTCGATCGCGCTCAACTGATCCTCGGTCTCGTCGAACTCGAACGCATCCTCGAAGTCGAACTGCCACGGTGAGTCCTTGCCGAACGCGTGACCCTGCACCATCTGCCGCGTGGCGTAGAGCTTGAGCAGCTCGTCCGCCATGTCGCGCATCGCCTTCTTGACCGATGCTTTCTTGCGACCCCACGTCGTGCCGCCGAGCTTGTCGAGTTGCGGCTGCGCATCCTCACCCGCGGTGTAGCGCTGGATGAGATTCAGGTTCTCCATCGGCATCAGCAACTTGCCGCCGTTGGAGTATTCGATCTCCATCACTTCGCGCTCGGTCTCGCCGAACGGGATGCGCTGCAGTCCGACGAACCGTCCGACGCCGTGATCGACGTGCACGATGTAGTCGCCGGCCTTGAGGTCGCGCAGATCGGAGACGAACGCTTCCGACTTGCGCTTCTTGCCGCCGACACGCGTCGACGTCGGTGGTTCGAACAGATCCCACTCGGAGTACGCGGCGATCCCAAGCTCGTCGAAGACGAAGCCACGCGCGATGTTCCCCGGCGTGATCGTCAGCTCGTTCCCGATCCGATCCTCGGAAAACGGAACGTCGAATTCTTTGAAGAGCCGCTCGATCTTTTCGCGTCCGCCTTTCGTTGCGGTGAAGAAGATCGGCTGCAGCTCGCTGCGCTGAACGCTCGCGGGGAACTCGGAGAGTCGATTGTTGTAGCGCTCCGTCGCGTGCGTGTGCACGCGGAACTCCGTCGTGATCGAGCCGCCGATGTGCACGTCGCTGAACGTCATGCGCGACGTGTTCAGAAACGCAAGCACATCCGGCCCCGCGGCGACAAGTTTCTCCGGCGCGTAGACGGCGCGGCCCTTCTCCGCCGCGATCTCGTACTCGTTGCGCAGCAGCGACTCGTACTTCGCGATCGTCGTCGTGATCTGGTCGGGCTCGATGAGGATGAGATCGAAGTCGCGAATGTAATCCGCAAACGTCGCGCTCTCGACGGCGACGGGCACGTAGTGCTCGATGCCCGCGAATGATCCGCTCTCCTGCAATCGCTCGATCTTGTCGGCGACGTCGCGACGAAAGTGCGGATCCATGAAGTCGAGTGAGATGCGTTTGGCGAGTTTCTGCCGCGTCTCTTTCGTGATTGGAAACTGCGTCATCGGGTAGACCGTCACCGGTCCCGACGGATCCTCGGAACGCTGCGTCTCGACATCGAACCAGCGCAGCGAATCGATCTGATCGCCGAACAGTTCGATGCGCACGGGCTGCGGCGTGTTCGGCGGGAAAAGATCGAGGATGCCGCCGCGAAACGCGAACTCACCGGCTTCGCCGACGAGGTCCGTGCGCACGAATCCGTTCTCGACGAGCGACTCGAGCAGCGTGCGCATCTCGAGCTCGTCGCCTTCCGCGAGATGCGCGATGCGCGCGCGAAAGTCCTCGGCGCGCGGCAAGCGCTGAAACAGCGCACGCGCGGGCACGACGAGCACGTCGGCGGATTCGTCGAGGAGCATGCCGAGTGCTCGGATTTCTTCGCGAACGACGCCCAGGGAGGGGGCGACGTCCTGGTAGGGCGAGAGGGAGGGCGCGGGATAGACCGACACGCATTGCGCATCGCGATTGAACAGGCGCAGTGCGATCTCGAAGTCGGCGACGGCCGCATCACCCGGCGTGACGATCGCGACGCGACGCCGCGAGTGATCCTGCAGCGCGGCGATCAGCAGCGCGCGCGCTTCGACCGTCGCCCCCGTGACGTCGAAGCGTTGCGCATCGTCGGCGAGCTTGCGGAAGAAGGCCGCGCGAGTGACGCGCGTGCGCAGATCGGTGATGAGGGAGTCGTGACGATCCATTCGTTGCGGGCCGCAGTCTATGCTGAGGCGCAAAGACGCCGAAGCATCAATGGAGCCTTCGTCCCAGAACATGCCATGCGCATGGCTGAGGCTCCACTGACTCTTCGGCTTCGCTCAGAGTTGACTGATGAGAGCACTCAGGGCGTGAAGTACCCCTTGATCGTCCGGGCGGTGAGTTTCGGCGAATCGAGCACGACGCGTACACGGCGGTACTGATTCGGCTTCGCGAAGTCGCTCACCTGATAGAGGATCGCGAACTGCGCGCGGAGATCCTTCTCGATTGCGGTGTAGCGCGCGAGGAGGTTCTGTTGTGTGGCCGTCGCGACGAAGCCGCCGGTTTCCGCGGCCAGGTAGCGCAGGCGATCGAGATCGCGCGGCTCATTGTCGCCGCCTTCGTAGGCGATGAAGTAGATCGGGATCCCGGCTTCGCGGACGAGCTTCTGTACGTCGTCATAGCTGTACGACGACGTCGTGTCGCCGCCGTCCGTCATCACGACGATCGCGCGGCGATTCTTTTCTTCGCGCAACTCGCGCAGCGCGCTGACGACCGCGTCGTACAGCGCCGTGCGTCCGACGGGACGGATCGCGCGCAGCGCGGTCTCCACCGCGGCGCGATCTCCGGTCAGTGCCTGCTTGCGGCGCGGGACTTCCTGAATCGCAGTGATGCTGCAGCGATCGCCGTCTTTGAGCGCGCGCTGTACGAACTCGAGCGCGGCCTTCGACGCGTGCTGAATCGACTCGGTCATGCTCGCCGACGCGTCGACGAGCAGAGCGATGGAGATCGGCTGGTCGAAAGCTTTGCCGAACTCGATGATCTTTGCTTCCGATTCGTTGTCGATGATGCGGAACTGCGAGCGGTCGACATCGTCGCGCGTCTGACCGTTGCGATCGACGACCGACACAAAGATCGGCACGGTGCGGATCTGCAACTCCTGCGCGACGATGTTGCCGGCCGGCGACCAGAAGTCCGCGGTCTCTTCGCCGCCTTTCGTCTTCGCCGTGACCTGCACGAACCCGCCGGCGAGTAGGCTGTCCGACACTTCGAAGCGATACGGCGCTTCGCGCGTCTCGGCGACGAGGCGTCCGTCATCCCACAACTGCACGACGTCGATCGGATCTTCTTTCGGCGCGTTCGCCTCGACTTCGAACAGTCGCGCCTCGATCTGCTTGACCTGAATGTTGAGCGGGAGGTTGCCCTCGTTGATCGTCTCCGTCCACTTCGCACGCTTGCCCTTGGCGCCGACGGCCGTGATGGTGATCTTGTGCTGCATCGGCAGCGGACCGAAGTCGACGATCACGTGATACGGCGAAAGCACGCCGTCCGCGACTTTCTGTCCGTCGACCGCGACCGACACCTTCGCGCCGTCGAAGCCCGGATCGATGGCGAGGTCGACCACGCCTTTGTATTCGCCCTGATGTTCGGAGTGATCGCCACGCTTGAGGACCAGTTGCGTGTTCGCGTCCGCGGAGAGTGTGAGGAGGGTGGCCGTGAGGAGTGAGGTGAGGAGAGTGACGCCTATGCGTCCTTCTTTTCTACTGCGGTGCTGCCTCGATGCGTTCATTACTCCCGCCCGTTTCTGAATCGACTCCGTTGGTTCGGGCGACCGGAGTCGGTTCTAAGAACAGTTCCAAGTCATGACCGGGCACCATCTCAATGGACGTGCCAACTCGCTCACTCGTGGATTGGGCTTCGCTTTGGGTTTCGTAAATCCTACGGTACTCGCTGCGATTTCGCGTAACGGTCTTTACGTAAAGTCTCGTCTCCGCATAAGGGATCGACTCGACGAACACATCCGGATCGGAAAGTGGCGTCCGTTCGAGCCACGTGCCGACGGCCGCCTCGCCCGCGTTGTACGACGCGATCGCAAGGATGTGGTTGCCATTCATCAGCGCGAGTTTCTGCGAGTACTCCGCTGCACCCACCGCGATGTTTTTCGTCGGATCAAACAGGTCGTCGCGCGTAATCGCACCCAGGCCGCCATCCGTCCCGATCCGCATCGCCTCGGCCGGCATGATCTGCATCAAACCAACCGCGCCTGCATTCGAAACCGTCGTCGGCTCGAAGCCGCTCTCCTGCCGGATGATCGACGCGACGAGATACGGATCGAGCGAACGCCGCTCCGCCTCACCACGAATCGTTTCCCAATAGGCGAGGGGATAGAGGATCTGCCAGAAGCGCTGCGGGATGTTCGCGCCGCCGTGGCGGATGAACGAACGGAACTGACGCTGCAACACGCCGTTCGCTTTGAACGGCTCGCCGCCGCGCACGTAGACGTCGGCGAGGAGAAACTGCACACCCGGGTTGTCCGCGTACTTCGCCGCGACGACTTTCATCTCGCGCGCAGCGGCGCGATTCAGTCCGATCTCGAGCAGTTCATCGACGACCGTGAATCGCGGGTCGTCGACTTTCGCGACCTCCGCATCGATGTCGGGAAAGATCGACGTCGCACTGGTCGCAGGCATCGCCGCGATTTCCGGCCAGAGCTCTTTCGCACGATACGCGTAGTAGCTGAACGGATATTCGTCGACGATCTGCCGTGCCTTCGCATTGCGTTCGGCGGTGCGGCCGAGGCGGTCGAGCGTTTTCGCGGACCAGAAGAGCGAGTTCGTTTTCCAGTCGCCATCCGGATACGAACGGATGTAGCGATCGTAGGTGCGCAGCGCGTCGTCGTCTTTGCCCCAGAGCGTGTACGTCCAGCCGAGGTTCCAGAGATTCTCGCCGTCGCTGCCGAGGGCGCCGGAGTCGATGGCTTTGGAGAGATCGTCGATTGCTTTCGCGTAGTCGACGGAATCGGTCACGTAGTACTTCGCACGCTGAATGCGCGCCTCCGCGGCTTGCGGCGATGTCGGGAACTCTTTCTCCAGTCGCGCGAGTCCGGCGAGGAAGTCGGGACGTTGATCGTCGCGCCACGCGGCACGCGCGCGCAGCAGGATCAGCGCGGGATCGGTGAGCGTCTCGTCCTTCGTTTCATTGAGAAGCTGCGTGTAGTTGCGCGAATTGAACAGCGCGCGCAGATGAATCGACCGCGCCTCGGCGGCCTTCTCCGGGATCTGCGAGAAAAGCTCGAGCGCCTCGTCGTAGCGATTCGCCCGCGACAGCTTCGCGGCCAGCGCGAGTTTCTGATCCGCGTTCCACGTCGCGATCTCGTTTTTCAGGTAGTCGTACGTCTGCTCGGTGAAGCGTCCGTTCGTGTAGTCGTTGATGAGACGCAAGCGCGTCGCAGTTGCCAGATCGACGCGACCTGCTTTCGCCAGCGACGTCGCCATCGCCACGAAGTCCTCTTCGGTCATCTCATCGATCGCGACGAGCATCGCCTGCTGATGCGCGGCCTCGGTCGCGTTGCGATCTCCGAGTTGCGCGTAGATCGGCGGCAGTCGCAAACGCGCGACCGTCGCCGCGGTCGTGTCGCTGATCGCGATGATCTCGGACGCGACTGCGGCTGCGCTCTTCGGATCGTTGAGGCCGAGGTGCGCGTCGATCAGGCGGAGTCGGAGGAATGGTGCGACCTCGGGGTTCTGCGTCGCGGCGTCCGTCAGCGCGGGCACGGCTTCGGCCCACTTCTTTTCCGCGTGCAACTTCAGCGCGTCACGCGCGACGGTCCAGCGATCGCGCGGCGGTTCGACTTTCGCGGCGACTTTCGGCAATGCCGTTTCGGGCACGGGCGCCGGTTTTGGTTTTTGGGAGCACGCGAAAACCGCGAGCGACATCATCGCAACGACCGCAACTTCTTTTAACGAACGAGCCTGACCCATCTCTCTCCCTCACTCTCGAATCCGACGCGTTTGAAGAACTCGTGCGCGTCGCGGACGTCGTCGACGACGACGCGGTTGCGATCCATCTTTAATGCGAGTTGTTCGACCTCGCGGATCATCACGCGGCCGATCCACTTCTTGCGCAGATTGCGGTCGACGACGATCTCGCCGACGCGCAGGGCGTCGTCGGTCACGTCCAGCGCGACCACGGCGACGACGTCGCCGAGGAGCTTGCCGAGCAGACCCCATGCCGGGGTGGAAATCGAGCATTCCTGCTTCAGAAGAAACGCCTTCACGGCGTCGTCGTCGGCGGTGTCGATGGGGCGTACAAAGAGGCGTAATCCGCGCATTCCGTTCTTTCTAAGTGCCTAGTTTAAATGCTTTTACCGCATATTCCCGTGAGCAAATAATTTCTTGACAATCATCGGTCGCCCTGTAGACTTCGACACGTCCTACCCCAGCAAAAAGTAAAGCAATCGAGCGACTTGACTATGAACGTGCAGCAGGCGATAGCCCAATTCCTAGAGCATGGGCAAACGGTTCGAAATTTGTCGGATCGGACACTTCGCGCGTACCAGTCGGACCTGTCGCAATTCCACCTCCATATGGAAGGCCGTCCCGCGATCGAGATCACGGCGTCGGACCTCGAGGCCTACCTCGAGAAGCTGGGTGGCGGACCGTATCGCGACACGTCGATCCGTCGCAAAGTCGCCGCGCTGAAAGTGTTCTTCCGCTTCCTGGAGGAGCAGGGGCACGTCTCCGAGTCGCCGGCCCGCAAGCTCAAAATCAAGAAGCCCGTCGAGAACCGCGTTCCGACCGTGCTCTCGTCCCGCGAAGTCCGCGCGCTGCTCGCCGCTCCGAAAGAGCAGGTCGAGGAGCTGGCCGCATCGCGTGACCACTCCGCCGGCAGCCGCAATCGCTACTTCTGCGCCGTCCGCGACAACGTCATCCTCGAGTTGCTCTTCTCGACCGGCATCCGCATCGGCGAGCTGGTCGCGCTCAACGTCTCCGACGTCGATCTCGATCGCAAACAGATTCAGATCACCGGACGCGCGACGCGCGGCCGCGCGGTCGTCCTTAACGAAAGCGTCGTCGACTCGCTGCGCCAGTACATCGAACAGCGCGCCGATCGCGCGTTGTCCACGCCGGCGCTGTTCGTCGGCCGCTCGGGAACGCGCCTCACGATCTACTCGATCGAGAACATCTTCAAAAAGCACGTCCGTCTCGCCGAGATCAAACGCCATGTGACTCCGCACTCGCTCCGCCACACGATGGCCGCGATGCTGGTCTCGTCCGGCGCCGACATCCGCGAAGTGCAGGAGATCCTCGGACACGCGTCGATCCTCTCGACGCAGGTCTACACGCGCCTCCCGATTCAGAAGCGCCGCAACAACGGTCATCAGCCGATGGCTCGCGTCGTGGTCGCAGCTTCCGAACCGAGCGTCGCGCGCATCCCGATCAAGAAGTAGTTCCCCCCGACATCCCCACAATTCGCCGCGCAACTTGTTACAGCCGCCGCCGTACTACGGCGACATGCTGTCGATTGAATCGGTCTCCAAACGCTTCCGCTCCGGTAA
>DASVNL010000690.1:0-6254 GCA_036383875.1 Thermoanaerobaculia bacterium | reverse complement strand
CAACGAACGACGCTCGACGCGCAGTTGCACGTCGCGCAGCTCGCGTTGCAGTGCCGGTCCGAGGCGGCCGAGGCGATCCTTGCCGACGAAATCACTCGCGCCGGCGCGAATCAGATCGACGGCCTTCTCTTCGCCGATCATTCCCGAGACGACGATGAACGGCAGATCGGCGTTGTGCTCGCGCACCATCGTGAGCGCACGTTCGACGGCGAAGCCGGGCATGTTGTAGTCCGACAGCACCGCGGACCACGACGTCTCCTCGAGCGCGCGCGCGAGGTCCTCCTGCGAATCCACGACTTGAAACGTGAAGTCGAAGCCGAATCGCCTCAGATGAGATGCGACGAGTTCCGCGTCATCCGGGCTGTCATCGATGAAGAGCAACCTCATGAAGCACCGAGCGAGAACGCAAACGTCGCGCCTTCGCCCGGTTTTGACTCGGCCCAGGTGTTCCCGCCGTGACGGTGCACGATGCGATGCACGATGGCGAGACCGATCCCGTTCCCTTCGAACTCGGATGCGCGATGAAGTCGGTGGAAAGGCAGAAACAACTTCGACGCGTACGCTGGATCGAAGCCGACGCCGTTGTCTTTGATGGTGATGGTGGCGACGCCGTCGCGTTGCCCGCTGCTCACGGCGATCCGTGCGACGTCGCGCGGCGCGGTGAATTTCAGGGCGTTGCCGAGGAGATTTTCCAGAGCGATGCGCAACAGCCGGCCGTCTGCCTGCGCGCGCAACCCGTCGTCGACGTCGATTTCGATCGCGCGGCCGCGATGGCGTTCGACGAGCTCCGTCGCGACGTCGCGGGTGAGTGCGCTGAGGTCGATGTCGCGACGTTGCAGCGTGTCGCGCGACGTGCGCGAGAACAGCAGCAGATCGTCGATGAGCGTCGCCATGCGCTCCGCCGCGCGATGGATGCGAGAGAGGTAGTTGCGGCCGCGCTCATCGAGCACGTCGCTGTAACCGAGCTCCAGCTCGCGACAGAATCCGGACATCGCGCGCAGCGGCGCGCGCAGGTCGTGTGAGACGGAGTAGGTGAACGTCTCGAGCTCGTGATTCGCGGCTGCGAGCTTCTCCGCGAGGTCTTCGATCGACGTCGTATCGGTGGCGTTCACGCGCGCACGCAACGCTTCGTGTGCGCGCTCGAGCGTGCGATGCGCGGCTTCATTCGCCTCGTACAACGAACGCAGTTTGTCCTCGGCCGCGACACGGGCGGTGATGTCCGTGATCGTGCCGACGACGCCGGAGAACCGGCCGGACGCGCCGCGCGTGGTCGTGGTCGTCGCGATGACGGAGCGCTGTTCGCCGTTCGGTCGCGTGAAGCGAATCTCGCGATGCGAGCGAATGAGACCGAAGCGGCGCGATCGGAACGTATCGTCGACGCTCGGCCGATCTTCCGCAGCGATGAACTCGCGGCCGTCACGGCCGATGAGCTCTTCGGGTGTTCGCGCGAGCATCTCGGCAAAGCGATCGTTGACGAATCGGAAGCGCGCCTGCGCGTCGGCGATGAAGATCCCGTCGCTCGCGGTCTCGACGATCGTGCGATAGCGATGCTCACGCGCGCGCAGACTGAGCACGCTCGCGCCGGCCACGATCGAGAAGAACAGTGACGTCGCGACGGCAAAGAGGATGACGCCCGCGCACCACGCGATCCGCTGACTCTCGATCGCTGCGACGCACAACACGCCCAGCGCGAGCGGACCGAGAAACGCGGACAGCACCCCGGCGATCGCAAAGCGCGGCCATCGGCGCGATCGCTCATCCGCCACGGACGTGTCGAACCAGGGAAGCATTGTTGCCATCAAGAAGGGGAACCCGAAAAGCTGCGAAAAACTGCCGAGCGGAGCATAAGAGGAAGGAGGGAGTGCGGGTATCGGACAAGGTGGAAAAGGAAGTAGGACGATTCTTACCGGGACGAAGGATTTTTCTCACAGCAGGTTGTTGCGAATCGCATACGCGACGATGTCCGCGTTGGACTGAAAGCCGGTCTTCTCGAGGATGCGCGTGCGATACGTGCTGACGGTCTTCACGCTGAGCTGCATCGCCTTCGAGATCGCGGTGACGGTCTCGCCGATCGCGAGCCGGCGGAACACTTCCGCCTCGCGTGCCGACAAGCGCTCGTGCGGACGACCTTCGTGCGGATGCGCGAGATCGTTCGCGAGTTGTTCCGCGACGACGGTGCTGACCCAGCGACGTCCGGACGCGACGCGCTCGATGGCGTCGAGAATCTCGTCCGCGGTCGCGTCTTTCTGCACATAGCCGCTGGCTCCCGCGCGCAGGCAATGCACGGCGTACTGCTCCTCGGGATGCATGCTGAGCATGAGCACGGGAAGGTCGGCGTACTCCTGACGCAGGCGGACGAGGACATCGAGGCCGCTCGCGCCGCCGAGGCGGAGATCGAGCACGAGGATGTCGAATCGGTCGTGAGCGAGTGCGTCGTACAGCTCCGTTGCATTCGCCGCTTCGGCTGCAATCAGCCAGTCCGGACGACGCGCGATGATGAGCTGGAGTCCTTTGCGAACAATCTGGTGGTCGTCGGCGACGAGAATTTTCATGCGGGCGTGGCGGCCTCGAGCGGGAGGCTGACGGAAACGCGCGTGCCGCCGGAAGGAACCGGTGTCACGGTCACGCTCCCTCCAAACGCAAGTGCGCGCTCGCGCATGCCAAGCAATCCGAGGGATGTGGTCGCGCCTGCTGCGTGCGGTGCGATGCCGCGTCCGTCGTCCACGATCTCCGCGATCACGCGATCGCCATCGATGCTCGCAGTCACGCAGACGTTGCTCGCATCGGCATGACGCGCGATGTTCGTGAGCGACTCCTGGATGATGCGATACAGCGCGACGCTCACGCGATCCTCGAGCGCGCCGAGCTCGTCCGCGATGCGCACGCGACAGTGCAGGTTCGCGCGATGACACAACGCCGCGACTTCCTGCCGCACGGCCACGACGAAGCCGAAGTCGTCGAGCAACGGCGGCCGCAGTTGCGTCGCGATGTGCCGCACGAGATCGATCATCGAGCCGGCGGCGGCGTGACTCGACGTGACGAGGTCGCGTGCACGTGAGTCATCGATCCAGTCGAGTGCGCGATCGAGATCGAAGCGCATGCCCGTGAGTCGCTGGCCGAGCTCGTCGTGAATCTCACGCGCGAGTCGCCGGCGTTCGTCTTCCTGCACCGAGTGCAGCGTTCCAGCGAGACGCCGCAACTCCTCCTCGGCGCGATTTCTCGCGATGGCGGTGCCGAGGAGTGAGGCGACGGCTTCGAGCACTTCGAGGTCGCCTTCGGTGAATCGTCGTGACGTGGTGAAGATCCCGACCGGCGGTTCACCGGCCGCGAATGCGCCGTACTTCATGCCGCGCAGATGAGGGAGCATCGCGTAGTCGGCGGGCGTGAGCCGGCGAGCGCCCGGTTCGATCGTGCGATCGAAGAGCACCTGACACGCTTCCGCTCCTGCCGCCTCGTTCAGCGTCTCGCACGCAGCCTTCACGACGGCGTCGACGCTGCGATCGAGGATCGCGGTGCGGGCAAAGTGCGCAATCGCAGCGCGCTGCCACGCACCCCGGCTACGGAGCTGGATCAATCTCGACCTGACAACAGACTCCAATTTGCCACCATTCCGCCCATGCGGCGTTATGGTACGCCGGAAACGAGCGCAGCCGCATGTAAGACTTTGGTGTGATGGCGCCTAAGCGAGACTGCTCTCGACGGACGCTCGCGCGGTCTGCCGCAGCACCTCGCGGCCATCCTCATCGCTCCGTTCCCACATGTCGCACAGCATCGTCAATTCGCCCTCATCGATCGACGACGGCACGGTGAATCCATCCTCGGGCTGCGAGCCGTCGCGCGTCCACTTGCGCTCCCATCGATGATTGAACAGGCGGCGGCAGCGGATGAACGAGACATCTTCGCTCGCGCCTTCTTTCTCCGGTGACCAGCCGCGCAGATTCGCGATCCACTTCCGCAAGTCGCGCGATTCGATCGTCTCCATGAAGCGCGTGAGCATCTCCGCCGCCTCCGACGCGAGTGCGACGAAGCGCAGTCGCGATTCGAAGAGCGTCGGCGCGCCTTGGACCGAGCCGAGCGCGATCACGCGTGACGCGAGGACGAGTCCTGTCGC
Source organism: Thermoanaerobaculia bacterium (assembly GCA_036383875.1). Taxonomy (GTDB): domain Bacteria; phylum Acidobacteriota; class Thermoanaerobaculia; order Gp7-AA8; family Gp7-AA8; genus QHVT01. The sequence goes on along the minus strand of DASVNL010000690.1, from coordinate 2,143 downwards.
GGAGAAACGCTGGTGTTGCCATTCGAAACTGAGACGCACGCGCGATCCGAGGAGCGCGGGGGCGGAGTGCCGGATGCGCGCGCCGGTTGCGCTGATGTCGACCAGCGCGCCTGCGCCGCGGCCGAAGATCACGGTCATCGCCTCGCGCACGCGATGACGCGGCGTGCTGCGGCGTTCATCCGCGGCGGGCAACATCGAGGCAAGGGATGGAAGGTGTTCGATCGCAGTCATTGAGCGTTCTCCGTTAAGCGGCGGCGTGGCCGATCGTCTCGACCATCGGGATGTTTACGCGATCGCGTCCGCCGCTCTTCGCGGCGTACAGCGCGCGGTCGGCGCTGGCGAACAGCGCTTCGACGGTGGTTCCGTAGTCGGGCGAGACCGCAATGCCGGCGGACAACGTCACCGCGCCGAGTGTGCGTCCGCCCATGCGGACCTGCATCTGTTTCACTTCTTCGCGCAGACGTTCGGCGCGCGAACGCAGCGTGTCCAGCGAGCAATCGGGCGACACGATCACGAACTCTTCGCCGCCGTAGCGACACACGACGTCGCTCTCGCGGAACACGCGCTCCATCACCCGTGCGAGCTGACGCAGCAGTGCATCGCCGCCGGCGTGACCGTACGTGTCGTTGAAGCGTTTGAAGTGATCGACGTCCGCGATGATGATCCCGACGGGAAGGTGCGCACGCTCGCCGCGCAGCAGTTCGCGCAGCAGCGTTTCTTCCATGTAGCGGCGATTGAACAGTCCGGTGAGCGGATCGCGGACTGCACGCATGCGCAGCGCGTCGAGGAGACGCAGGCTCGCGAGCGTGAGTCCGATCTGATTCGTGAAGTGCTCCGCGGCCCGGCGATCGATCTTCGCGATCGGACCGGAAAGCGTGAGCACGCCCATGCTCTCGCCGGCGGCGAGCATCGGGAACGTGAGAAAGCGTCCGGCCTTCTGCACTCCCTGCCACCACGCTGCAAGTTCGAGCGTGCCGGGCGAGGAGCGGACGACGTACACCGATCCGTGGAACTCCGGAAAGAGTGCCTTGCCGAATCGCGGCAGGAGCGACGTCACTTCGTCAGCGGAAGAACTGAGCTGCAGGAGTTCGCTCATTTCTGCGAGCGTCTCCAGTTGATTCGCGCGATTGGCGAATCGCGCAGAGCGGCGGCGTGAGAGAACGAGCAGAGCGACCGACGCGACCGCGGCGATGAGACAGATCCATTGAATGATCGTCATCTCGGATTCCTTCACGCGGCGACGGCAACGCCCGCGACCCAGTGAGCTGCAACGGAGGGGCGCCCGAAGTGGTAGCCCTGACCGAAGTCGATGCCGGCGGCCAGTGCTGCGGTGGCCGTCGCGGCGCATTCGATTCCTTCGAGAATCGTTTTCGCGCCGAAGTCCCGCGCGAGCGCGGCGACGTGACGCACGATGCGCATCTTGGTCTCGTCTTCCTCGAAGGCCGTTCCGAACGACTGGCTGATCTTGATGAACGACGGACGGATGCGGCTGATGAGCGAGAGGTGCGAATAAGCGGAGCCGTGATCGTCGAGCGCGAAGCGGACGCCGAACTCGCGCAGAGTGTCGAACGTGCGCGCCGCGGCGTCGCCGTCGGTGAACGCAGAGCGCTCGGTGATTTCGAGGACGATCCGGTCGAGCGCGATGCCCGCGCGATTCGTCGCATCTTTCAGCGAATGGACGATGGTGCTGTTCGCAAACGCGGTCGGGTCGACGTTGATGAACAACGCGGACTCGGCCGGGAGCTCCGCGCTCTGGCTGATCGCGCGGTGCATGGCGGCGAGATTGAGGTCGGTGAGACGGTCGCGACGTGCGGCGTAGTCGAACAACTCCGCCGGGCCGCCGAGACGCCACGCGCCCTGGATGCGCGTCAACGCTTCGAAAGCGAAGCCAGGGTACGTGTCCGAGAGATGGACGATCGGCTGGAACGCCGACTCCAGAATCCCGCCGCGCAGCACTTCGTCGATCGACGGAATCTGCACGACTTCGTATTCGCTGCAGTCTGTGATGTTCGAGTCGAGGGCTTTCTCGAGCTCGTCGATCTCGAACGGCTTGGCCAGAACCGTCGCCGCGCCGTGCGCGAGGGCGGTGGCGCGCAACTGATCCGTCGCGTAGCCGGTCATCAGAATGATGCGGCAGTCCGGA